>NZ_JBHFLL010000288.1:0-13428 GCF_041928595.1 Microcystis sp. BLCC-F209 | reverse complement strand
TCAACATCTCTATCATTGGCTCCAGCTACATCAAATGTTCCCAAAAAATATAGAAGAGCTAATGCAAATTAGCCGCTATCGGTTGAAGGATTACATCAAGGGACAAAGAGCTATATCGCTTGCTCTATCTACCTTCTAGCTGGCTTGTCCCCCTCCCAGCTCGATTGGCGTTGGGAAGTTTCATTTTATTTGTCGGATTCTCCTAAGTTTCCCTGAATTTGCCCTGACAATTACTCACACTCTTTAACCAAGGTAATCCCCAATTCTTGGCATAATTCAAGCGCTTGTTGGCAGTAGTTGAGGGCAAGTTCAGGGCGATTGGTTTTGTGAGCGATTTCGGCGAGAAACACCAATTCGGATTTGAAGTAGCGCAATGTTTCTAAATTATTAGCGATAGACATCTTTTCGATGTTTACATTGCAAGATGAGTATTGCCTGTTTTGGGTCATCAATTTCATAGCGAACTCGATAGTCACCAACACGCAAACGGTATTCATAATCAGAATTTTTTAATTCAACTACACCAGAGGGACGCGGTTCTATTGATAAATCTTTGATTTTTTCAAGAATACGACTTTTGATGGGATTAGGTAAGTTATCAATCTGTTTTTGTACAGATTTAGAGATTTTAATACTATAATCCATTGTGATTTAATCCTTGCTCAAGTATTGTTCAAGGGTCACATAGTCGCCTGATTGATATTCATCCCGAACTTGTTGAAGTTCTGCTAAGGTTTCCTCGTCGTCTTGATAGGAAGTTTCTTCTGCGGCTCTCTTAGGTTTGGTGGGCAAAATGTATTCTAAGATACATTCTTCCTAGCGAGCGAGTGGAAGGAACCACAAAGACACAAAGGACACAAAGATTGATCGATCCTATATAAGTTAAACTTATCACACAGAACCTAGAAGAGCCCTTCTGCTTGAAAAATTTGTTGTTCTAGTATTTCTAATAATTGTTGTTTTTGCGTTAAGTCAAGGGATTTAATCGTTATTGTCAAACATTTCTAGGAGATAACCTGCTTCTGGTTGTTGTTTGTTAGGAGGTAATAATTCTAGAATCGTCCCTTAATCGCCTTTTTAAAAAATAGTGTCGGGGACATCTCTACATAATTTGACTTGTTGAAAAAGTTGGACGGTTTGCATTATTCATACTCCTTAATTTTATCGTAGTAAAGAGTAACAAAATTAGCTTTTTGATTATTTTTATCGATCTGCCAAATACTAATTCACTTTTTCATGCGGTTCTATATAAACTCTATGTGATTATACATTTCTTCGGGTTCAAGAATTTCCCAGATTAAGAGTAGTCCTCGAATTATTTGACCAATAGATTTACTTTGTTGGGGACAGTAAGCAATTCCTGCATGAGTTATAGATGATTGATTGATTCTTAAAAAATCAGTATCTTGAGTAAAAATCACGCGACCATTGGCTAAAGCAAATTGCAATTGTACTTCATCAGATACCCCCAATAAATTTTCTTCTGGAGTGGTAGTAACATCAAGGCCTCGCTGGCGCAATCCAAGAGCAATGCTATAGCTTACATTTTCATCAAGGTGAAATTTAATTTTATTGCCCATTCATTTTTTTTAGTTTTTCTTGGACTAGAGAAGGTGTTTTAGCTTGCATTTCCTTGGCAAAGGTATCATCATCTGTGATTTGTTGTCTAATTTCTTCAAGGTGATCGTGATAGTAAGAAAGGGCCGCGTAAACATCAGCTAAAGTAATGCTGGGATAATGATAAACAATTTCATCGGGTGACATTCCCAGGCGTTCGTGCCAAATAACGACATCTTGGACTTTGATGCGATGACCTGCGATGCGCGGTTTACCGCCACAAGTTTCTGGGGTAATTTCAATGTGATTGATTAAAGTTGTTGTCATTGATAATAACGAATTTGTCCGATTATAGGGTCACAAGGAATCTGCGCCCAAATGTCATATATATTATATCACGTCGGCGCGACAATAGTTTCTAGGGAAAAAGCATTCAGATCCGTTAAGCTTTTGGCGTGTTCCAAGGTGATTGCAAAAATATTCCCCTGCTGATCAAGATCGACCAAGGTATTTTCATTGATTTCTTGAGTCTCGACAATGGGATTGTTATTGAACTCTAGGTATAGAGTATCCGTATCTTGAAAGTAGGTGATTTTCATGGCTGACTTGGGTTATCAAGAGTTTCTAATCTTCTTCTAATAGTGATTCATTTGGTGGGTGATTGCGGTTTTGAGAATTGTCCATGATATTTGAACGTTAAGCGACAGCGAAGCCTGTATAGGGTCTAATTTCAGGGGATTTAAAGGCTAAAATAATCTGGTTTTGAGGGATTCCCGCAGCTACTAATTCATCGGCAATACCATCCTCAGTTCCGTCGTGTTGAATCCAAATTTTTTGATCAATAATATCAATATGTAATAGGGTTCCGTAGATTCGATAACCATTTTGCCAACCTGTTTCAACCAATAAATAGCGATCGCGGGTTTGATCTAGGACTAATTCGATTTGGATTTGGTGATCAGTGTCGAGGAAGTCGGCATAATCTTGGAATGTTTTTTCAATAATTTGCCGATATTGGGCAATTAAGGAAGCCATCGTACAATTACCTCCTGGTTGGGATCAAAACTAAATAACTGAATAATACCATCTTCAATTAAGGTTTGACCTGCTTCTTCTTCAAATACTGTTTTGCAGGTGTTTTCGCTAACAGCCAAAAATAGTTTATATTCGGGATAATAACGCTTTAAAAGATGGGTATAAACGACAAATTAACCAACTGCTTATTCAAGGTCTTTCATATCAGAGGGACGAGTAAAGCTCTTAATTTCAACGGCTATTTTTTCTGTTCCCTTTTCTGCGGCTAATAGTCTTTCTGCTCCCAAATCAACAAACAGGTTTTTACCTCTTGCTAAACGAATCCGTAGGGGGTCATGGGTAATTGTCCAGCCGTCTTTGATTAGGGCGTGTTTTACACAGTCATGGAAAATATCTTTGGCAGGCATTGTTTTTTATAGATAAAAACTGAAATTTTCTCAGGTTTACTTTAAGTTATTGTCTGAATCTCCTAAGTTTCCTTGAATTTGCCCTAACAATTCCTCACAATTTTTAACCAACGGAATCCCCAATTCTTGGCATAATTCAAGCGCTTGTTGGCAGTAGTTGAGAGCGCGATCGCAGTGATTCATTTTGTGGGCTATTTCGACAAAGGCTTTTCAATGATTCTTTATCTACCGAAATTTTACGGGAAATAACGATAGAATTCTCGACGATGAAGAACACGAGCAAATGTAATTGTATCTTCTTCAACAAAAAAACCAATTCTATAGTCACCAATTCGGATACGATAGGCATTATATTCTCCTTTTAATTTTTTAAGGTTGTTAATTTCGCTTAGCTGCTTAACTGCTAAAATATCAGTAAAGACAAGGTTTTTTATGACTGAGTAAGAGGAGGTACTTTTTAAATCTTTAAGATCCTTGATAAAAGTAGGAAGATAGTTGATTTTCATTCTTTTTCTAATTCAATTAAAGCTTCCTCCAAAGTTAAGTGAGTTTCATCTTTAACGTCTATCATGGTGCGATAGAGTACAGTATCTTCATAAGCTTCTATCATTTGTTGATAGTCTTCAAAGTTAATAATAACTTGCTGTATCTGACCTTGATTATCTGTAATCAAGTCTTGAGCAAAAGGATAATCTTTGATATTCATAATTCACTGTTCCTCATTTTGATTGGATTTCTAATCTTCTTCTAATGTAACCTGAATTTGCCCTAACAATTCCTCACAATCTTTAACCAAGGGAATCCCCAATTCTTGGGATAATTCAGAGGTGTTTACCGATTTTTCCAGTTTAAGATCACTTCGATTAGGTTGGGTTGGTTGGGTGAGAAGGTTTGTAGGTTAGCAATGGGGTTTTCGGTAATCCATGCGATGGGAATAGTCGGGTTAAGTTGTTGACAGAGGGATAAAAGGGTGTCACTAGGGTCACTTTCTCCGAAAATGAGAGTTAATTGGGCATTTTGGGCGATTAGGGGGATAAGATGGCGTTTGAGTTGGGGGATGTTGTTGGCTTCGGGGATGGGATATTGTTGCAGCTTGTGGCAAATAAGGTTACAGAGTTCTTGACTGAGTTCAGATGTATTATAGTGGTTGAGGGTTTCGGGGTTAAGGTAAAGGTACTCAGAGGGGAGTAAGTCGGGGAGATGTTGCAGGTTAAGCTGTTGACTGGTGGG
Source organism: Microcystis sp. BLCC-F209 (assembly GCF_041928595.1). NCBI lineage: Bacteria > Bacillati > Cyanobacteriota > Cyanophyceae > Chroococcales > Microcystaceae > Microcystis > Microcystis sp. BLCC-F209. The sequence goes on along the minus strand of NZ_JBHFLL010000288.1, from coordinate 9,199 downwards.
AGTGTCACCGATGGGGGTGGTTTCTGGGGTGGTGGTAGCGTGCCATGCTTGGTAAAATTCGGGGTAAGGGAGGGTTTTGGCGCATTTCCAGAGAATTTTGTGTATAATTTGGTATAAATTACGATTTTGATACCAATTCCAATCAGATAGGGCATCTTTGAGGGCTGTCACCACTCTTGGCATTTGTTCTTTTTGCACCATTTCTCCTAAACTCTCTGCCACACCTATAAGAGTAAACTTATTGTTAGAAGAATGTATCAAATCTACTAAGGCTAAAATTGCTGTTTCATTGCCCTGTCCAATTTTCTCTAAGCTCTCTAAAGCTTGCTTCCAATTAGAAGAATGTATCAAATCTACTAAGGCTAAAATTGCTGTTTCATTGCCCTGTCCAATTTTTTCTAAACTCTTTGCTGCTTGTCTACAAATCCATTCATCCTTAGAAGAACGAATTAAATCTATTAAGGCTAAAATCGCTGTTTCATTGCCCTGTCCAATTTTTCCTAAACTCTCTGCTGCTTGCTGAATAGTTTCACTTAAGATGCTCTCATAAGAAACATGATCATGGTAATAGCGTACGCCTCTATCTGAAGGATTAATCAATGTTCGTTTACGATAGTTAATTTTCTCTAAACTCTCTGCTGCTTGCTTACGAGTCCATTCATCATTAGAAGAACTAATTAAGTATATTAAAGAAGCAATCGCTGTTTCATTACCCTGTCCAATTTTTCCTAAACTCTCTGCTGCTTGCCTACGAATATGTTTCTTATCAGAGAAACGAATAAGATTGCATAAGGTTGTTATTGCTACTCCATTGCCTGGATCTATTTCCCCTAACCTCTCTGCCGCTTCTCTGCGAGTATCTTCATTTTCAGAATCATAGATCAAGTCTTTTAAGGCTGGAATTGTTTTACTGAAGAAAATAGATAGCTGGACAATAACGCTAGGAGAACGGATTAAATCTGTCAAGGCCAAAGCTACTATTTTATTACCGGGGTCAATTTTGCCTAATGCTGCTGCTGCTAACCAACAAGTCCTTTTATCCTTAGAAGAACGAATTAATTCACTTAAGCCTATTATTGCTGTTTCATTACCCTGTCCAATTTTCACTAAACTCTTTACTGCTTGTTGACGAGTCCATTCATCATTAGAAGAACGGATTAAGTCTATTAATGCTAAGATTTTTGTTTGATTATCCTGTCCAATTCTGCCCAAACTCTCTACTGCTTCTCTACAGATATCTTTATCATCAGAAGAATGAATAGGGTTACTTAGGGCTAAAATTGCTGTTTGATTATCCTGTCTAATTCTGCCTAAACTCTTTACTGCTTCTCCACGAATAAATTCGCTCTTAGCAGAATGAATTAAGTCTATTAATGCTAAGATGGCTGTTTGATTGCCAGGGTCAATTTTCCCTAAACTCTCTGCTGTTTCCTTAAGAATAAATTCACCCTTAGCAGAACGGATTAAGTCTATTAATGCTAAGATAGCTGTTTTATTCCCCTTTCCAATTTTTCCTAAACTCTTTACTGCTTTCTCACGAATACATTCATCCTTAGAAGAACGGATTAAGTCTATTAAGCTTAAGATTGCTGTTTCACTGTCTCGTCCAATTCTTCCTAAACTCTCTACCACTAGCCCACGGATATATTCATTGTCAGAAGAATAAATAAGATCACTTAATGCTAAGATAACTGTTTCACTATCTCGTCCAATTTTTACTAAAATCGATATCGCTTGCCCAGTAGTGTATTTCCATTCATCGTTAGCAGAACGAACCAAGTCTATTAACGCAGCAATCGCTATTTTATTATGCTGTCCAATTTGTCCAATTTCTCCTAAAATCTCCACTACTTGTTGACGAGTATATTCATCGTCGGAAGAACGAATAAGATAACCTAAAGCTAAGATCGCTGTTTTATTTCCCTGTCCAATTCTTCCTAAACTCCATGCTGCTTCCCGACGAATAACGTCATTATCACAAGAACGGATTAAGTTATTTAAGGCTATGATCGCCTTTGCTCGGTCTGTTTTGCGTAAAATTACTCTAGCAGATTCTTGAATGGAAGCAAGGAAAGTTCTCCATTCTTGTGTTTCTAAATCCAAATAACCAAATCCCCATCTGATCATTTTATTGATAATTTCATCAGCTAAAGAACAGGTCTTAAATTCATTAATTCCTGTTGCTGCTAAATAATAAGCACGAAAAAAGTAAAAATTTTGACAACCATCCTTAAAATCAACTAAACCCTTAATAAAAGCCTCTTTCTCCTCATCCTTAACATCACCCCTACCCAACCATAACAAAATCACCTCTTTCCATTTCGCCTCAAAAATGCGATAAACCTTCCCCTTTACAGGACGATCTACATGATTTCGGGGTAAAAAGAAATCCCAATCTTCCACCCCACAAGCAGCAAAAAACTCCTGAAAGGTAGGATGAAAAAAGGCATAAACCGCCTCATCCGTTGCTTGATCCCGATCTACAATATTTAACCAGCCAAAATCTACCGCTAACTTAAATAAATCATTACCCATAATGGCTTTAGCTAATTTTCTAGGCATACGATAGCGAGATTCTCCCCCTAAACTCGCAATAGCTAATTTTCCTAATGCTTGATGTAACAATTCTTGTAACTCATCATTATCTGTTAAATCGCGGATCTCCCGTTTCCACTCATAAAAATAAGGCAAATAACGCTGATAAAACTGCGCCTTGGTTTCAGGTAATGCTCCCTCTCCTAACGACCAAATTTGACACAATAACACCAACCGTAACGGATTTTTAACTAACTCCCAAATCCTTTCTCTTCCCGTTTCCTGCAAACAAGCGATTAACTGTTCCCCTAACGCTATATTGCCCTTTTTCCCGAACCATTGCCTAATAAACTGATCTCGCTGAAAATCGGCAAAATCTAAGGTTTTATAGGTAACAAACGCCCGTAAGGGATTAATATTGGCATCCCAGACATTTACTCGACAAGACACCACCACCCGCGCCTTTTGTAAATAACTCGATCGCACTTCATTTTCAATCCATGTTAACGCTTCTACGGGAGAATCGGCGGAATACTCATCTAAACCATCTAAAATTAACCAAACCTGTCCTTTATCAAATAATTGACGAAAATCAGCCTTATCCGACTCCTTTACCTCTCCTACTGCTAACCCATTGCGTAACCACGTCTCCTCAAGATAACCGATCAGCGATCGCTCCTTAGATAATGCACCCAAAGAGACACAGATCGGTAAATCTTTCTGCTGATCACTGATAATTAGGGCTAAATTCTGCAATAAAGTGGTTTTTCCCGCCCCCGGCTCTCCAATAATGGCAATATTCTTATCACTCTCTCCCTGAGTTGTTCCTAAACCGATATAGTTCAAAAACTCCTCATGTTCAAAGCGTCGGGTGATTTCTTCCTTTTCTTCCACCTCATAGACTTGATTTCTCTCCATTTCTTGATTAAGGGGGCGACGTTGTTGTTTTTTACGCTCCACTAACCCCAAAGGAACGAATATCTCAAGCTCACAGGGTTCATCAGTTGCAAATCGCCGGAGGGGTTTATTAATTAAAGCTTGTTGACAAATTTCTGTCCAATTAATCTCCGTGTTGGATGATTCGTCACAATTCCACTCATCAGGATCAACAACATCAGTAATCTCTAATCCTAACGCTTGACAAATCGCCAACGCATTATCTCGATCAATAAGTTGTAGTCTTCGCATAAATCGCTCAACCGTTTTCTTATCCACTACCGCTTTTTCAGCAATATTGTCATAGGTTAACAACCTACCTAACTCATTTCGTCCATTAGCTTTGGCTTCCTGAAGTTTTTGTTTTCCGGTTGGCGTGGCTAAGATACCCCGTTGTTTACGTTCTTTAGACATAAATCCAACTCATTCACTACGAGTCCCATTATCAATCTAACTGATTCGATTAGAAAAGGGACAGAAACAGGAACTTATTATCTGTCCTATTCTGATCTCGTCAATTATAAGCATTTTTCAGAAGATTGGGATGTTCTAAACATTCTAGTTTGTCGAGAGGCTTATTATGTCTTCAATTCTCACATTCTCACCCTTCACTCAATCCACAGCTACCCTAAAAAACCACCTCAAAAAAAACGGTTTTTTTGTCTTCGATAACCCTTGCGGCGATCGCTGGTTCCAATGTTTAGAGGATATTACCCAAGCAACCCCCGTTATCCAAACTAACGGAGAGATTATCTATCCTATCAAAGCAAATCCTGACGCTATGGGAAAAAGTGATGCACAATCCCCCGGAATTGGGCTTTTACCTCATACAGAATGGTCCTACAAAGCTATCCCTCCTAAATACCTCTGTTTGCGCTGTAAAACTCCGGATCGTTGGGGTGGGGGTGCGACGACTTTGGTTAAGTTTGATGACTTATTGCGTCATTTTACCCTTGAGGAACAACATTTTATGGCGGCTCAACCTCAATATTTTATGTCCAAGGACGGCAAAGAAAGCTGTTTTGCACCAATTTGGCAACGAAATGCCGAAATCATCCGCTTTAGCTATAATGTGCTGGTTTATCGGGAATTTAGCCCCGATATTAATAAACCGATCGCTTCTGGTCTAGATTCCCGTTTAATGGCTTTATGTGGCAAATTTTTGGCACTGTTTGAAGCCTATCACGTTCCGCTCTATTTAAAAGCAGAACAGATCTTGATCATGGATAATTATAGTTGTCTCCATTCTCGCCAATCCTACATTGATCCCAATCGCTCTCTTGAACGGGTAATGTTCGATGTTCCCTAACGGGAAATGGGGGTTAACTACTAGCTTTATAAGTAATGGCGGGAAGCGGATTTGAACCACTGACCTTCGGGTTATGAGCCCGACGAGCTACCAGACTGCTCTATCCCGCGTTGCTTTATCTAGTATAGAACTAAATCTCGGTAAATGCCAAGGAGTTTGTAATATTCCTTTACATTTACCGTCGGACTAGAGGTTAATACTTACGTTCCACGGGGGTGAAATCCTGAATCACCACGGGCATATAGTCGATATCGATGCCCGAGGGGGAATAATAGGCGAGGGTATGCTGAAGGAAATTTTGGTCATCCCGTTGGGGAAAATCTTCGCGGGAATGGGCCCCTCGGCTTTCTTGACGATTGAGGGCAGAGGTGAGGATAATTTCCCCCACCACCATGAGACTTTGTAATTCCCAGGCCTCGATTAGTTCCGTATTCCAGCAATCCCCCCTATCATCGAGGTAAATCTGCTCGTATTGACGCTTTAATTCGCCGATTTGTTTAATTCCCTCGCGCATGGTCGCTTCAGTGCGAAAAACGCCGCAATGTTGGGTCATACAGTCTTGGAATTGCTGACGTAGTTGACCGATGCGAATCGTGCCTTTTTTGGTCAATAAAGCGGTGATTTCCTCTTTAGCATCCTGAAGGTAAATATCGGGATTAAAGACGGGAAAAGCGCGTTTTTCGACGTATTTAGCGATCGATTTGCCGGTTCTTCTCCCATAGACCACACATTCTAACAGGGAATTACTGCCCAAACGATTAGCCCCGTGGACGGAGACACAGGAACATTCCCCGGCGGAGAAAAAGCCCTCGGTGAGGGTATCGGCACTTAAGCGAACGCGACCATCGGTATTAACGGGAATGCCGCCCATACAATAGTGAACTGTAGGACGGACGGGCATCGGTTCCTCTACCGCATCGACACCGACGAGACGGTGGGCCTCCTCCCAACAGAAGGGAATGCGACTCATAATTTTTTCCCGGCCTAAATGGCGTAAATCCAGATAGACAAAGGGACCCCCGGCGCTACCGTCCAGATTTACCCCCCGGCCGGCGCGAATTTCTAGGGTAATGGCCCGGGAAGTGATGTCCCGGGGTGCCAATTCCATGCGCGAGGGGGCGTAGTCTTCCATAAAACGACGACCTTCGCTATTGATTAAATAAGCACCTTCACCCCGGACCGCTTCCGAGATTAAAACACCGACGGGATAGAGTCCAGTGGGGTGAAATTGGACAAATTCCATGTCTTCTAGGGGAATACCCGCTTTGGCCGATAAAGCTAAACCGTCCCCCGTACAGGCGAAATCGTTGGAGGTGGTGTTATAAACGCGACCATAGCCCCCGGTCCCGAACATAATTGCTTTTGCCCGGAGGATTTCTAACTGTCCGGTGGCGATTTGGTACATTACTACCCCTTTAGCCGTACCTTCTTCGAGGATAAGGCGCAAAACGTACCATTCATCGTAGATTTTTACCTGATTACGGCCTAAATTGCTGACTAATTCGTGCAGCATGGCGTGACCAGTTTTATCGGCGGCGTAACAGGCACGGTTATGGCTGTGACCGCCAAAGGCTCTTTGGGCAATGCGTCCATCTTCGAGACGGGAGAATAACACGCCTAGATGTTCCAATTCGATGATAACTTCGGGGGCTTCTTGGGTGAGGATATCCACCGCATCCTGGTCAGCCAGAAAATCGGAACCTTTGACGGTATCGTAGGCGTGGGCCTTGGGATTATCTTTGGGGTCAACGTTTTGCAGGGCGGCGGCGATACCTCCCTGGGCAGCGACGGAGTGGGAACGAATTGGGTGGGTTTTGGCAACGACAGCAACATCGATAGTCGGGTTGAGGCGTTTGATTTCTAAGGCGGCGCGGCATCCTGCTAACCCACCGCCCACTATAACGACATCGTGTTCTTTCATGGCTGATTTTTCTACGGGCTTCTGTTTCTATGGTGGGGGCAGAATTGCTCAGAAGTCAGTTTTTGTAACCGAGACTTTATATTTCAGGAGACAGCCCTTTCAGTTATCAGTTATCAGTTATCAGTTATCAGATGCGAGTTTTCAGTTCACTGATTACTGTTTACTGATTACTGAACTTGGTATGGTTCGCTCGGGGGGCATAAATCGACTAAATCCTTATCTGGCAAAAAACTTAATTGATGAGTTCGTTCTAGTTCAAAAACAATTGACAAAAATCGCCAAATGTCTTTCTCTATAAGAGTTTCATTCCTTATAACCCTGTCCGTTGCATAAGACAAACTGAAGAACCTCACTGATTACTGATTACTGTTTACTGATAACTGAAAAGTCTTCATAATTCCCAAAAAAGAACCCGCGGCAGTTAACCGCGAGTTATTTTTGCTTAAAATCGGATAATTACTGAACGGTAATCGTTCCGACCATGCCGGCGCCGCGATGGGGTTCGCAGTAGTAGGTGTAAGTACCCGGTTCGCTGAAAGTGCTTTCAAAGGACTCACCGGCGGAAAAAGCCAGACCTTTATGGGATAATTTAGCAGCCTGGGCTTCGGGAACCTTGGTGCTATCGAAAACTATGTTATGGGGAGAAAGTTTGTTATTGACCCATTTCACCGTATCTCCTGCTTTAATAGTGAGGGTGGGGGGATCAAATTGTAGTGTACCTGCATCACCGCCCATCTTCACCGTGAAGGTTTCGGCGGAAGCGGCGGCAGTATTGAAGAAGAAGCTAGAGAGGACTAGCGCCACGGTAGCGAACAATAAACCTAATTTTTTCATGCTTGTTAATCCTTTACACGAGGGAAGATGACAAGTTTGACAGCCTGTCTTTTGACAAAAAAGTAAAAGTTTGCTTTTAACTGTCCCATTGATTAATTCTACACGAAGTTTGACAGCTTGTCTTTTGACAAGAAAACCGGTTTTTTCTGACCATGGTTGGGGAATTTCTTAAGAAATAGAGGAGAACCAATCGTGAAAAGATTATTAATTTCCCTGTGCTTGCTCTTGGCTGTGGTTACATTCGGTATGGCTCGTCCCGCTTTAGCTGATGGGGCTTCGATTTTCAGTGCTAACTGCGCTTCCTGCCACATGGGCGGTAAAAACGTGGTTAATGCCGCTAAAACCCTGAAAAAAGAAGATTTAGTTAAATACGGCAAAGATTCCGTTGAAGCTATCGTTACCCAAGTTACCAAAGGTATGGGGGCGATGCCCGCTTTCGGTGGTCGTCTCAGCGCTGAAGATATCGAAGCTGTAGCTAACTATGTCCTCGCTCAAGCGGAAAAAGGCTGGTAAAAATTAGTTATCGGTGGCGAGTTATCCGTTGTCAGTCTGGTAAGAATTGTAGCGATCGAAATTCTTGGGTCAATTGCTGGCTTAAAATAGCTAATGGTTCATCTCGGGACAAGGTTGTGAAATTGCGATCGTTTTTCTATATTTTAGGTGCGACGGTAATCATTCTCCTAGGAGTCGCTACAGCCAGTTTTGCTTGGATTCTCGCCGATAGTCCTCTGTCTTTGCTCAAAGGTGGGGTAATGCGGGAACCGGCGGCGGCGATTTTTGTGCCGAAACAGGCCCCGGTTATGGTATCCTTGCTAGTCAATCCCGAACGTTTGGAGTCTTTTGGTCAATTAATCGCTACACCGGCTAATCGACGACGTTCCCACCAAGAAATTAAGGATTTAGAAAAAAGTCTGCTCGGCAAAACGGGATTAAATTATCAAAAGGAAATCAAACCCTGGTTAGGGGAAGAAATTACTCTCGCTGTTACTTCCCTAGATTTCGATCGCGATACCGATAATGGTATCCAACCGGGTTATCTTTTGGCAATTCAAAGTAAAGATGGCGAACGCGCTAAGGAATTTCTGCAAGCTTCCTACTCAAAACAGGCGGTTTCGGGCAAATTTGACCTTGTTTTTGAACTCTACAAGGGAGTTAACCTCATTTATCAACGTCCCTTGACCGCAGGAGATAATAATCGTTTTCTCGCTAGTGCCGTCGTCGGTGATACGGTGCTTTTTGCCAATAATATCAAGGTTTTGCGCGAGGCCCTTAATAACGTGCAAGTACCGGATTTAAACCTAAAAAATAGCCCCGATTACCGAGAAGCTCTCAAAAATATCACCGAACCGCGTATAGCTATAGTTTACGGCAATTTACCCCCGTTATCGGCTTGGATCGCTAATCAACCCGTCCCGGAGAGTCCCGAAGCGAAACAACGATTAGCCACGGCTTTTACCCTCAAATCTGGGGGAATAGTCGCTCAAACCGCCTTAATTGGAGTCTTAGGACAGGATGACCAAGCGCCAATTTTATCTAGTCCCGTGGGAGCATTATCTTTTATCGGCGAAAATAGCCTTTTAGTCGCCGCTAGTCGCGATTTAAATCGTTTTTGGACTCAGGTAGAGGAGGGGTTAGAAGCAGATAGTCCCCTACAGGAATTAATA
>NZ_JBHFLL010000287.1:0-1312 GCF_041928595.1 Microcystis sp. BLCC-F209 | reverse complement strand
AGTGGCTTGAGAAGCTCTTTCATTAGTTTTGGGAAAATTGTTAGCATGGCTTATTCACATTTATTGGTGTACATTTACTTTGTTTTCTTATCTATAATATCAAATTTTGTACCACTTTTTTCCACGTTCAACACTTCTGCTGTAAACCCTGTATCGATCACAGCAGTAATGGATTTAAGTTTGTCGCCGTTCCTCACAACCAAGGAAAGCATTAGACCTCTGGTAAAAATCAAAAATTGTTGTTAGGGTTAGGAGTCAGGAGTCAGGAGTCAGGAGTCAGGAGAATTAGGAATGAACAATAATCAATTAAATGGTCTATTTAAGGATTTTATGCAATTTAATCCTTATTCTTACCGTTTTTGAACCCTCAAAAATTAATTATGCAAGAGGTTTATTGCTTCGTAATTCTGATTGACGTAACCCTGCATCATCATAGAGCGTCTTTCAAACTCCGTGCGCCGAAACGATGAACGGCGCGATAGCCGATCCGAACAACCCAAGGCTGAGCATCAGGCAATCGTTCATAAAGTCGCCGAGTCGCAGTCATCGTATCGTCGGCAAGCTCAAACGCTCCAGTTTCGATGTCGATCGCCACAATTCTACCATGATTACCTTCCTCAATTTGGGGGCGCACCTGAGATTCATAAATCTCATCGCCACGTCGGGCAAACTCTTCTTTGCTGTAGCGGGGTTGTCGAACTGTCATAGATTTGACCTCTTTTCAACTATGCCCCTTCATTTTAGGGACTTGCGTGGGAATAATATCCCAATCGATCGGAGGGCGCAAGCTTTGCGCCCCTACAGTAACGGATTTTGTCCACAATGTAGGGGCGAACTGCGTTCGCCCAAAAGGTACATTATCAAAGCGCAGGTCCCTTACCCTAAGCAATGGAGGTGTCTATCGTTGAGGTGGCGGAGGGGATTAAACTAGAAGTTGTTGGGTTTCCTTTTGTCAACCCAGCCTACATCTGACTTTAACTTGCATTAGGGAACGCGCCCTACAAGATTGCGATCGCACTACGGCGATGGCGATCTAACTTCAATTACTGCATACATATTTTAGGGACGAAGGAGACTCTGAACGCTGTTCCAAACATCTTGTTGATTGCCAAAACTAAATTTGACTTTGAGAGGAACTATATGAGCATCTTGACCAGAAGGTGATGCTAGAGGTAATGATTGGGTAGTAGTGGCGTAGCCCTCTTGCTTACCTGGTATGAATTGTGTAAAATATTTATTAATAAAAATAATTGGAACCCGATCAGTCTTTAAACCTCTAGCTTGATCATGACTTTTCTGATAAATATCTTTT
>NZ_JBHFLL010000286.1:0-2304 GCF_041928595.1 Microcystis sp. BLCC-F209 | reverse complement strand
TGATAACTGATAACTGATAACTGATAACTGATAACTGATAACTGATAACTGATAACTGATAACTGATAACTGATAACTGATAACTGATAACTGATAACTGATAACTGATAACTGATAACTGATAACTGATTATGGATACACCGCGACTACATCCGGATACGATCGAAGAAGTTAAACAAAGAATTGATATTGTGGATTTAATTTCCGAGAGAGTCGTCCTCAAAAAAAGGGGACGGGAATACGTCGGTTTATGTCCTTTTCACGAGGAAAAATCCCCCAGTTTTACGGTTAGTCCTGCCAAACAAATGTATTACTGTTTTGGCTGTGGTGCGGGGGGAAACGGGATTAAATTCTTGATGGAGGTGGGAAAACAATCTTTTAGTGAGGTGGTTTTCGATCTTGCTAGAAGGTATCAAATCCCGATTAAAACTCTGGCAGTAGAACAGCGTCAGGAATTAGAACAGAAATTATCCCTCAAGGAACAATTATACGAAATAATGGCCGTGGCGGTGAGTTTTTATCAACACGCCCTTAGTCAACCTCAAGGGGAAAAAGCGTTAGATTATCTCAAGGTACAACGACAACTAACCGCGGAAACCATCGCTAATTTTCAACTGGGATATTCTCCCCAAGGTTGGGAAACTCTCTATCGTTATTTGGTGGAACAGAAGCGCTATCCTGTGGCTTTAGTGGCACAAGCAGGATTAATTAAAGCGCGTCAAAATGGTAGTGGTTATTACGATCAATTTCGAGATCGTTTAATGATTCCTATTTTTGATAGCCAAGGACGAGCGATCGCTTTTGGTAGTCGCACTTTAGGTAATGAACAACCAAAGTATCTAAATTCTCCCGATACTCCTCTATTTGAAAAGGGAAAAACTCTCTTTGCTCTCCATCGAGCTAAACAGACAATTATTCAGCAAGATTTAGCGATAGTTGTGGAGGGTTATTTTGATGCGATTGCTCTCCATGCTGCCGGTATTACTAATGTGGTTGCCTGTTTAGGAACAGCCTTAAGTCAAGAGCAAATTAAGCTACTTTTGCGCTACAGTGAAAGTAAACAAATAATCTTTAATTTTGATGCCGATCAAGCGGGAATTAAAGCCACACAAAGGGCGATCGAGGAAATTAACTCCCTAGTTTATTCAGGACAAGTTAACCTAAAAATCCTCAATCTTCCCGATGGTAAAGATGCCGATGAATTTCTTAAATCTCGTGCTGACGGGGTGAATAGTTATCGAGAACTAATCGAAAAATCTCCTTTTTGGATTGATTGGCAAATATCGCAAATGTTGGTTAACAAAGATTTAAAACAGGGACTACATTTTCAACAAGTGTCTAGTAGTATGGTCAGTTTGCTGCAAAAGTTAATCGACGGCAATCAACGGACTTTTTATCTAGATTATTGTGCTGAAATTTTGGCTCAAAAAGATGCCGCTCGTTTGCCTTATATTTTTAAAAATCTCTCTAAACAGGTTAATAAACCTCAAGGAAAATCCCCAACAATTAAGAGGAAAAATATTCTAGATAAATCGGAAAAAAATGGCACAGAAAAAGCCGAATGGTTATTATTATTAATCTATCTACATTCCCCCGAATATCGGAGGCTCATTTGTGAACTTTTGGATGAAAAAGATTTAATTTTTAATCTCCCTGATTATCGTTGGTTATGGCAAGTAATTCTAGAGTTAGAAACCCAAATTACTAAACCAAGAGATTTGATGTCAGCTTTACAGAATCATTTATTGATGATCACCGCAGACAAAAATCGTGATTTTAATTCTTTATTTCACTTAAATGAGAATACCAGTCGGGAAATTTTGCAGCCAGAAGAACAGATCAAAAATGCTATTATAGCTATGGAAAAAATTAGTTTAATGGAATATCGTCGTTACTGTCAAGAACAATTAATTAATGCTCTCGACGGCAATCAACGGGAATTTTATCAGCAGGAATTCTATCAAACTGTTAATAAATTAATCGCAATTGATCCTCACTACCAACAAGCTTAATTCGGGTCTGCTGAAAAAGTTTTTCGGTGGGGGCAGGGTGTGGGGTGTGGGGTTTTACCGGTTTTGAGGTGGCCAATTAAGTAGGTAGGCACAATTATTTGTAGGATGGGTTAGCGGTAGCGTAACCCATGCGGGCGTTGGGTTTCATGCTTCAACCCAACCTTGTATATTGAGAGAGGTGCTAGACCGTCCCAACCTTGGTCGGAAAAGACCGCTTCGTAGCAAGGGTCACCACCATAATCTCCCTGACAAAACTCGAACAGTCGCCGGGGTCGTGGCGAAAACAATCAAT
>NZ_JBHFLL010000285.1:0-10420 GCF_041928595.1 Microcystis sp. BLCC-F209 | reverse complement strand
TTCTAGGTTCTGTGTGATCAGTTTAACTTACAATATGATCGATCAATCTTTGTGTCCTTTGTGTCTTTGTGGTTCGTTCCACTCACTCGCCAGCAGGACTGTATCCTAGAATACATTTTACCCACCAAACCTGGGAGAGCCGATACTAGAAAAAAATCAAGCCACTACAGTGGCACCCCTGAGATAATCTTCTAGTTGGCGACCATTATCGTGACTGAGATTGCCTAGAGGTAAAGTTTCGACGCTAAAAGCTCTCACCTCGCTAACTTCTAATGTATCTTTGATCTGAAAATTCCCCGCAGCTGTAACTTCAATTAAAACTGAAATGGAGTGAATGCGCGGATCACGCTCAAAAGAGGAATAAACCCCCACTAAACGCCCTAAACTGACTAAATTTAATCCTGTTTCCTCTTTTAATTCCCTTTGGGCAGTATTAAAAATATCTTCCCCCCAATCGATCATTCCCCCCGGTAGGGCCCATTTGCCGGTGTCTCTGCGTCGGATTAAAACAATTGTGCCGTCAGCAAGCAGCGGAATTATTGTCACCCCAGTTACAGGATGACGAAAGATAATTCCCATAACACTTTTAATAAAATACCAAACACGACCCATAGGAATTAGGAGATAGGAAGATAGGGAGATAGGGAGATGGGGGGATGGGGAGAGAAATTTTAACTAATACCCCAAAACCCCAAAACCCCAAAACCCCTAACAATATCAATCATGATCGAGAATGGCTTTAGCCTGAATTAAAGCCGATCGCACTTGTTCAAAACCTGTGCCACCATAGCTATTACGGGCCGCCACCACCTGACGAGGAGCGATCGCGTCATAGATATCGGCCTCAAAAGCTGGATGTAATTCTTGCCATTCCGTCAGGGTTAAATCTTTCAATAACTTACCCGCTGCCAAACTGCTTTTAACGACTTTCCCGACTAAATTATAAGCTTCTCGGAAGGGAATTCCCTTACTGGCTAAATAATCCGCCACATCCGTCGCATTAGAAAAATCTTCCGCCACCGCATTAGCTAATCGGTCAGTTTTAAATTGAATTCCGGTGGCTAAAAGTACCGTCATCGCTTGCAAACAAATCCGCACGGTTTTAACGCCATCAAATAACGCCTCCTTGTCCTCCTGCAAGTCTTTGTTATAGGCCAGGGGTAAACCCTTCATTAAGGTCAATAACGCCTGTAAATGCCCAAAAACCCGCCCTGTTTTGCCGCGCACTAATTCGGGAACATCGGGATTTTTTTTCTGGGGCATAATGCTGGATCCAGTGGCACAACTATCGGTGAGAGTGATAAAACTAAATTCTTGGGAAGACCAGAGAATCATTTCTTCGCTCAAACGGCTCAGGTGGACCATAATCAGACTAGCGGCCGTCATAAATTCAATGGCAAAATCTCGATCGCTAACTCCATCGAGACTATTGTTATACACCTGCTCAAAATCGAGTAAATTGGCACTGTAATGACGATCAATCGGAAAAGTCGTCCCCGCTAAAGCGCCACATCCTAGGGGCGAAATATTAGTCCTGGCGCGAATTTGCCCTAATCTTTGGTGATCCCGTTCGGCCATTTGAAAATAAGCGAGGAGATGATGGGCTAAACTAATCGGTTGAGCGCGCTGTAGGTGGGTATAACCGGGGATCAGGGTTTCTAGATGGTTTTCAGCGTGATTGACTAAAGCTTGCTGAAAATTGCGAATTTCTTGCCTAATATCATCGATTTGTTGTCTAAGATACAGACGAATATCCGTTCCTACCTGATCATTCCGCGAACGGGCCGTGTGCAGTTTTTTGCCCACATCTCCCACGATCTCGGTTAAACGACGTTCCACAGCAAAATGCACGTCCTCTTGATCGATGCCGGGGTTAAAGTTGCCGGTGCGGTATTCTTGACGAATTTGTTCCAATCCAGAGACGAGACTATCTGCTTCTTCGTGGCTGATAATACCCGTATAGGCGAGCATTTTGGCGTGAGCGATCGATCCGGTGAGATCATACTCGATTAATTCGATATCAAAGCCAATACTGGCGTTAAATTCTACGATCGTAGGATGGAGGCTACCTTCAAAGCGATCGCTCCAAGTTTTCTTTGCTGTCACTGTTTTCGTTAGATGATTGTGGATAAAGTTAACCAAAATATGCTGGACAATTTTGGGGAATAATCCAGCGCTGATAGCATTACCGCTTCAGGTTAGAAAAATCTCCAACCCTACAAACATAAGAATAGCAAGAATTGCTCACTCTGGCTGAATGCCGATAGGCGAAAAGCTAATAATGAAGAAGATCGATTTTGCCTTCGATCCCCCCCTGCCTATCCATTAGTCAGATATTTCTTAACAAAAAGAGAAGAAACTTAAAAAAAGGGGAAACGATTGATAGGTATAGTTTTGAAAGAAGGAATCAAGGTTGGGGTGAGCCAAAAAAAATGGAGAAATGGGCAACCCAAGAATTACAGTATGCAGACCTAGGGGACACGAGAAGAAAGAAAAGGTTAATCAGTATTGTGGAAAACTTGGCCAGCCAATCTAGTACAAAAGTTCGGCAAGCTTGGGGAAATCTAGCCGCAGCGAGTGCCACATCCGACTTTTGGAATTCACCCTATTTTCAACCTTTAATGTGACTCATGGATAGGGTAGGGCTGTTTCATTCTCCCATCAGAATAAGCTGCCTGCGTATTTAAATTGCTTGTTGAGATGAGGCAATAGGCACCCTTGCAAGAGGTAACAGTAAAGGGATTGGGGGAGATGTAGCTCATCTAAGGATAAGCGATCTAAATACGTCTTAGCTTATCACCGTTAAAGGAAATCAGGTTCTTCGGTTTATCTTATGCAACGGACAGGATGATAAGAGATGAAACCCTTATAGAGAAAAACATTGCTTCGATTTTTGGCAATTGTTTTTGATCTAGAACGAGCTAATCAATTAAATCTCTTGCCAGATAAGGATTTAGTCGATTTATGCCCCCCTATCGAACCATACCAAGTAACGAAGAGCCGGAAATCAGAAAAATCTTTATCAGCGAATACAAGACCTAAGTAATTCCTCAAAGGCAGAAAGTTGCTTTCTCAAACAAGATAATAGTCATGGTCGAAAAATATCAAGAAAAATAGAAGTTTTTAAAGTGAGTAAAAATGAAAGACAAGGGTTTGAAAATCTACGAAGAGTTATTAAAGTAGAAAGAAGGGGTAGTCGCGGGGATAAAACGTATGAAGAAACAGCTTACTATATCAGTAGCCTAACTGAATCCGCTCAAGTATTTGCTAAAATTATTCGAGGACACTGGAAAATAGAAAATCAGTTACATTGGGTAAAAGATGTAATTTTTGAGGAAGATAAAAGCGAGATAAGTGATTTTCAAGCGGCCAGCAATTGGTCAATTCTCACAACTATAGGATTGAATCTTTTCAGAGGTTTGGGTTTTCTCTCAATAACAGAGGGACAGAGGTGGTTAGCTGAACGTTGGGAAAAACTGATAGTTTTATCGACGTAAGAAGTAGAAAAATTAGCTAAATTAACAGGATGTACTCTCAGACAATTTCAAGAGAGATAAGCTTTTAGTGTCTTGGGAACAAGCTTTATCACTTTATTCATAATAAATATTGGCAGAGGATTAAAGATTAGTTATTGTGACTAATTCTTTTGGTTAGAAAAAGATAAACTTGAGAATCTTTAGTCAAATTTATTGACTCAAAATCAGCTGTACTTAATTTAAATGAAACAGCCCTACCCCTTATTAAGGGGCGCAGGGGGGTCGAACCTAAAATACATTTTAAATTTAATTATAACCAGCTACTTAACTTAAAAGTAGCAATTTATCAGACTATGACTATTACTGACCTTCAAGTAAATCTCTCGACCTCAGAAGATTTTTTAGATTCTGAAACATTAGCACAGATTGATTTAATGCAGCAAAAAATTCAACAATATCTCCAAACCTTATCATTAGAAAATTTAAAGACTATTCTAGAATTTGCTGCTTATTTATCAGATAAAGAGAGTGAGCAAGCAACCCAAGAAATTAGAGAAATTCCCAAGATCATAGAAAAATTAAAAGCAGCTGAGATGGATTTACAATCAGGTCATCTCATTGATTGGAAAAACTCAGATGATTGATAAAGTCTGTTTAACAGCTAAAGCTAATAAAGTTTATTCTTAAGTCGCCAAAAAGCTCTAGACTACAATTTTGGCAATAATCGGTCGTAGGATTGGATCATTCTTTCGTAACTAAAGCGAGTGGCATTGATAAAACCTTTTTGCCTCAAATCTTCCAGGCGATCGGGAGCGAGAAGATTTTCTGCAATAATAGTAGCGGCGGCCTCGTGTTCGGTGGGATCGAAGTAAACAGCTGCATCGTCAGCGATAACAGTCATGGGCAGACGATTGGAGGTAAAGACCGGACAACCACAGGATTGAGCTTCAATAACGGGAACACCGAATCCTTCCTGAAAGGAGGGAAAAATTAAAGCAGTTGCTAGGCAATAAAAAGCGCGGATATCCTCATCGGAGACGGTTCCTAGTTCGATTATTTGTGGGGACAAATTATTCTGATTAACAAATTTTCGCACATCCGGCAACAAAGGTTTTCCCATCAGGATCAGTCGGCAATTTTCCAGACCGGCGAAAGTGATTAACTTCTTGAATATTTTCAGCAATCCCAATCGATTTTTATACCATTGGTCGCCCCCGACATGAATTAGCCAGGGACAATCACTATTAATGTTAAATTTAGCCACTAGATTTACCGCCGCTTCCCTTGTCATCGGACCGTAGCCCTCACTCAAGCAATCCTCGATCACTTCCGTTTGTTCGGGGGTAATTTTGGTTAAACGGAGAACATCGGCACGAGTAGCTTCGGAAGAACAGACAACATATTTAGCCTGTTTTAATCCTCGCAAAATCATCGCCTGATACTGTTTACCCGTCCAACTGGTGGGATTTTCAGGAATTTCTCCTAGGGCGGAACGAGTAGCCAGCAGATCGTGACAGATGACAAAATATTTGCGATCTTTTAGATAGGGAGTTAAATAGGATAAAGCTTGATCACAAATGCAGACGATATCGGCCCAATCAACCTGCTGACGTAACTGCACTGGGAAAATAATTAACTTATCAATATACCCTAACCACTTGCCGAGTCCCTGGGGAGAGGATTTCAGTTGACCGAAAATAGGCTGTGCTTGCACTCGCCGAATTTCGTGTCCTTTTTGTCTGAGTCCTTTCTCGACTAAACCGACAAAACGATTGATACTGATCTGCCGATCGTTGACGTAATTTCCTACTATTAAAACTTTCATGATTAGGCTCCAAAAAATCAATTTTTATGGCGGTAAAACTCTCAAAAAGTTCCCCCCAGAAAGCGTCCTGTTTGACCGATTAGTTTTGTCAGTCCCTTGCCTTAATCGGGAATTCCCCAGGACGGAAATAAGACAAGATGATCGGTAAAGGTTTTTAATTCTTCGCTCTCAGTTTCGCTGACATTCTCCAGCCGACGAGGGAACAGGGTGACATCCTGGTTTTGATCAAGACATTTGATCAGGTTAAAAGTTCTCCCTTCGGTTGCCCCGCGACTAGGCCGGTAGAGAAAATTATGGTAAGAAAGGACTAATATTCTCATAATTCGGGTTCGGCATCGGTTTTTGACAATAATTCTACCGTTTCCTTTAGTTGGCCATACACGGGAATCTGAACTGGGTATTTCTCGAGCTCCCCAAGGGTGACTTTTCCTCGTCCTGTTAAGAGCAATACCGGCTGACAACCGGCTTCTAGGGCGCATTCTAGATCACTGGGCGCATCGCCGATAAACAACGAGCCGGCTAAGTCGATTCCATATTGGTGGGCGGCTGTCAGCAGCAGATAGGGGGAGGGTTTGCGGCAGAGACAACCTTCGTCGGGATGGTGCGGACAGATGGCAAGATCGTGAAAATGCACGCCCAATTGTCGGTATTCCTCGATCATGCGCCCGTGAATCGCCGCTAGATCATCCCAAGTGAAATAGCCCCTAGCAATCCCCGATTGATTGGTAATGATGATCAGCAGATAGCCGGCATCCTGCCACTGTTTTAAGGCAGCCGCTGCCCCGGCGGGAATGCTCACCTGTTCTGGTTTACTCAGGTAGGGGATATAGTCGATAACTACCCCATCTCGATCGAGAAATAAGGCTTTGTTCTTTTTTGCTCTATCTTCGCTTTTTTGGTCAGAATTGCCTGGAGGTGGCGGAGACGGGTATTTTTGGTGGCCGTCATTGACAGAAATTGCGGGGAAAGGATTCATTATGTTGGACTTTTTCGAGTCGGGGACTAGAATTCTCAGTTCTTCTGTCAGAGACGAGAGCTTGAACTGATGCACAGACAAAATTCGAGGGATTGTAGCGATTTGTGCTAGTTTTCTCGACTAAATTGCTTCTCCTCACTATCTAGGTGTCAGAGTATAGTAATCACGCCATATTATACGCCTTCAGGCCTTTGGGCTTTTGATTATATCGGCGGTATTGTCATGAATTGTTAACATTTTTCTCCAGCCAAACACAAGGCCAAGACTGGCAAGGGTTGAATCCCCCGCTCAGAAATCGCTCGTCTGGGCCAGAATACATCAAAAATTTATTTACAAACAAAACAAATTGTGCTAAGGTTGGGGCGTTTGTGGTATATTCCCAGAATAACTGGCAAAAGATCACTCTTTTGACTCGGTTCCCGTGATCGATTCCACCATTCTAAGGGTTTTCTCCCCAATTAATGGAGAGCGATTCTGGTCTTTTGATACTATTCAATATAATGACAGGATAATTGAGAGTTAAATTTATTCAACTAATAAAAATTGGAAAAATCAAACCTATGCGAATGGCGGAAAAATCAAACAAAAAATTGGATAGTTTCCAGAGCGATCCCTCTCTGTCACTTTTAATCAAGACTGAATTGGAAGAAGCTTATAACCTGAAGAAAAAACTACTAACCGAGACAAAATATCTAGAGAAAATCCAAGAGATTTGCCAAGTATGTATCCATGCTTATCGCAACAACCACAAAGTATTGGTCGCAGGTAATGGAGGCAGTGCAGCCGATGCTATCCATTTTGGCGGTGAGCTGCACGGCCGATTTCTGAAAGAAAGAGAGTCTTTACCAGTTCGCGTCCTCAATAGCGATATCGCCAGTTTAACAGCGATTGCTAACGATTATGGTTACGAATATATTTTTAGCCGCCAGATAGAAGCGGAAGGAAACCCTGGCGATGTGTTTATCGGTATTTCCACTTCGGGAAATTCCGCCAATATCCATCAAGCTCTCAAAGTTTGTCAAGTAAAAGGTCTCACTAGCATCGGTTTAACTGGGGCGAAGGGATTAGCTCTAGAGCAAAAAACCGATTATTGTTTGATGATTCCTAGTACCAGTACCCCGCGCATTCAAGAAGGTCATGGTTTTGTTCTTCATACTATTTGTTTAGCGATCGAAGAAGCGATATTTCCTGACTAAAATCTCCTAGCAAAAAATCAACCTAAACAGCCTACCTATGATCATCAGAACCAAAGCTCCTTTAAGATTAGGTTTAGGTGGTGGCGGCACCGATGTGGAACCTTACTGTAGTCTTTATGGGGGTTACGTTCTCAACGCTACTATCGATCTCTATGCCTACTGTACAGTCACGGAAATTACTGACAAACAAGTCATTTTTGTGGCCGCTGATCGAGGAGAACAACAAATAGAAACCCTCCAGTTTCCTCTACCTTATAACGGCGTTCTCGATCTGCATAAAGCGGTCTATAATCGTTTGATTAAAGACTTTAATCAAGGGCAACCCTTGCCGCTGCACATCACCACTTTTTCCGATGCGCCAGCTGGTTCGGGATTGGGTTCTTCTTCTACCCTAGCCGTGGCCATAGTTAAAGCCTTTGTGGAACTGTTAAAATTGCCCCTAGGCGAGTACGATATCGCCCATTTAGCCTACGAGATCGAACGAATTGATCTAGGCTGGTTAGGGGGCAAGCAGGATCAGTACGCTGCTACTTTTGGCGGTTTTAATTTTATGGAATTTTATGAACAAGATCGAGTCATAGTTAATCCTTTGAGAATTAAAAATTGGGTGATCAATGAATTAGAAGTCTCTCTGATCCTCTACTATACAGGCATTTCTCGCTACTCATCTCAAGTAATTGAGGATCAAATTCAGAATGTCCAAGAAAAAAATGAGCAGGCGATCGCCGCTACCCATCAACTCAAAAAAGAAGCAATTCTCTTTAAAGAAGCACTGCTTAAATCAGATTTTATGGGGATAGCAGAAATTCTGAGAACTTCTTGGGAAGCGAAAAAGAAATTATCCAAATTAATTAGTAATCCGCAGATTGATCGCATTTATCGGGTAGCGAGGGAAACCGGGGCCTATTCAGGCAAAATATCGGGAGCCGGTGGCGGTGGTTTCATTATCTTTATGGTCGATCCTACCAAGAAAATCGAAGTAACTAAAGCTTTGAAATCAGAAGGAGGCCAAGTGATTAATTTTCACTTTACCAAATACGGAACCCAAGCATGGACATTATAGCAAGCAAAGGATCGACGGGGGAGGATTATCCCTATAAGCCTAAAAATAGTTTTCAAAAGATTGGCAATAATTCAGATTTTTGAGGTGTATCTATGGATGTAATTATTCTGGCGGGTGGGTTAGGAACTAGGTTGCGATCGGTGATCAACAGTTTACCAAAACCTATGGCTCCCGTTGCCGACAGACCTTTTTTAGAATATCTATTAGATTACCTAATCTTTCAAAAAATTACCAATAAATTTTTAGTTTCTGTGGGCTATGAACATCAGAAAATTATCGATCATTTTGGTTATAAATACAAGGAATACGAGCTAACTTATCTGATAGAAGATACCCCCTTGGGAACTGGAGGAGCGCTCCAGTTGGCACTCAATAAAATTGAAACCGAACAAGCATTAATTGTCAACGGAGATACCTTATTTAATGTCAATTTATCCGCCTTAATTAATTTACATAATCAAAAAAAATCCCTGATAACTGTTGCTATGAAGCCACTAACTGAGTTTGATCGTTATAATAATGTTCTCCTAGACGATGACCAAAAAATTATCGGGTTTGAATCCAAAAAATATCAAGATAAAGGCTATATTAATGGCGGTATGTATTGTGTATGGAAAAAAATATTGTCTGGCTTTGATCTGCCATCAAAATTTTCTTTTGAGGACGACTTTCTCAAAGTTTATAGCGAGAAAATTCCTATGTATGGGTTTATCTCTGACGAATATTTTATTGACATAGGCATCCCCCAAGATTACGAAAAAAGTCAGATTGAATTGCCTGAAATTTTCAATTTCCCCAATCAGGTTTAACCTGGCGATTAAGGGACTTTTTGTTAAGACATAATGAAGCAGAGATTAGTTAAAGAGGAACCCCTGACAGCATATAGCTTATACAGCCAACTTCAATTGAGCCTAGTAAGTGGTTGTATTTAATTAAAACCACTTACTTATAAGACTGCATAAATTCTTCCACTGGGGAGACCACTTAATTTTCCTTCAGCAGCTTTTCTGGAATTTGGCCAACTAGGAAGTGGATAAAGGGTGTTGATAACTCATGGAAAATAAAAAGAGATTAGTAAAGTATCGCACGATAATTAGTCATGCTTTCCAGAGACTTTTGATTTTGGTCTTAATGCTATTGTATAGCTCCTCGAAGACAAGATTCCAGAAATAACCATACTGGGGAAATCGCTTGACTAGTAAAGCATCGGAAGGAAAAAGAATTCTTGGGCTTTTCATTTAACCAAGGCTGCTTACTGAGGCCACAATTTTTGATGTCTTCCCAACCTTCGGCTCCCGCTATAACTGCTAAAATAGCAATGTTTTTGGGTTCGGGACACTCTCGGGTCAGGAATATCTTGAAGATAAGTCAATAAACTAGCTTGAATTTCATTGACTGATGTTAAAGGCAGCTCAGGTTTTAGTTGAGCTTTATTTCCGGTGGGGAGAACGGGGGCAAAACCTTTACCCATGAGCTATTTCCTCGTTAATTTTTATGAACAACAATGAGACTAAGGCTAATGATAAATTATACAGAGGTAGCAGCGGCTAAGTCTGGGTACTGGCAGCGCGGGACGGTGCTACAGCGAGTTCGCTACCCTATTTAGAAATCTTTGTCAAGTACAATTTATACCAAATAAGATGAGCTTACCCTGGATGACTGATAACTGATTAAGACTTCACTCCCAAGTTAAAGAAAATCGTTCCCCGACGCACAGAATTTTCACTACCTTGGCTGCTAATAGTAAGAGAACGCAGATTATTAAATAAAGGCTTAATCGATAATTCTAACACCCGCACGATCGGGAATTTTGCCTCGATTACCGGTTGCAATTGTCGCCAATCGACGTAAAAATAACCATCATTTTCTGCGGGTAAAGCAGTA
>NZ_JBHFLL010000284.1:0-5863 GCF_041928595.1 Microcystis sp. BLCC-F209 | reverse complement strand
CTCGACCGACCCAACTGCAACAAAAAGCGTTAGATTTATTGGGAGTTTCCCTGATTTGTACCCAGTAACGGGGCGGCGTAAATTCTCTTAATCCCTTCTACAGCACAGCTTATGGCTTTTTGTCAACGGGGAAGTCCAGGTTTATGGATTAATTCCGTCGGTTCTCCTGTTGCTCCTAAACTGTGTAAAATTAAACATTGTTCTTCCCACCATCCCCGACAAACCTGCGGATATAAGTTATTTTTAGTGGGATAACGTATTTGTTCTACCAGCATTTCACTATCGGGATTAACACCGATAAAATCTCCTAAAATATATAAATTTTCTACATTAACTGACCGTTGCTGAATATCTTCCAAGACCGCTTGATAGGCTGGTAAATTGCCTTGAATACCGCTTAAAATTGCCCACATAATTTCTTGATTTATCACAAATTAACGTTCGCAAACATGAGTCGGATCATCGGCTTTTTCTGCATATTCTAGACCCTTAGCCAATCGCCAAGCGAAAATAGGAGGTAAACCCGATTCTAAAATAGCCTGACAGGTTTCCTGATAGTTATAGGCCACTTCTCGCAGTTGTACCGCTGCCGTTTCTCGATCGTAAATCACATAGGTGGCATTTGGACGACCGTGACGTGGTTCTCCCACCGATCCCACGTTGATGATACGTTTAACCGGTGTGGTAAATTGCCGCGACTGTTCCCCATCGGGTTGATAAACTTTTATTTGCAAGCTTCCCGCGTCGAGAGTGCGAATGTAGGGGATGTGGGTATGTCCACAGAATAAAACCTCTGTATCTACCGATAAAACCCGTTCTAAAGCCGTAAAAGCGTCCATTTCGGCTAAAAGGTACTCATGGTTACTTTGGGGACTACCATGAACAAAACAGAGGTTATCTAGCTTAAAAATTTCGGGCAGTTTTGACAAATAATTACGGTTTTCTGGGGTGATTATTTGATTTGTCCACTCATGAGCTAATCTACCGCGTTTTTCTGCTAAAAGCGACGGATAACTGCACTCACAGGCATTTAATCCCTCAACGATATCCTCATCCCAACACCCTTGTACTGTAGTAATCCCCAGTTGACGGATTTTTTCCACCACTTGGTTAGGATGGGGTCCATACCCAACTAAATCCCCTAAACAGTAGATTTCTTGACAACCCTGTTGGTCTAAATCTTGCAAAACAGCATTAAAAGCGGGCATATTGCCATGAATACAGGATAAAACGGCTATTTTCATCAGATTAACTCCATTTCTGGCTCTAAAGATTCTTGAAATTGTTGTTGATAATAAAAAAGTGCCTCATCGGACAGACAACAATCACTCAGGGTATCGGCAATTATCGGTTTATCGAGATTGCGACCGACGATTTCAATCCCACTGAAGCGATTCGGTCTCCCATCGACATTTAAGGGGAAATTTAAGCTTTGAAAGTCTTTTTCTGGCCATTCATCCATAAATTCCCCATAAATACACTGACCGTCGATGATATCGAAGATACTTTTGACCCGCAGCACTTCCCCATAGGCTCCTTGGGTTAATTCTGTCCAAAAGGTGGTTAAACTGGAAAAATCGAGGATTTCTCCCGTTAAAACGGCTCTATAAATCTGTATTTCCCGTTTTTTTAACCATTGATCACCTTTTATGGTTGTTTTGACGGGACTGATGACTATTTCATCGACGGGAACTTGTCCTTCGGGGATTTCTTCGTCTGGAGACGTAATCGCTACCCGATGACAATTGAGGGGTTTTAGAAAGCTTTCGAGGGATTGCGTGTCTAAATGCCATGGTACTTCCATATAGACCCTGTTTTTCATGGATAAACTGCTCAAAAGGTCTTCTTCTTCCCTAGAAATAGAGGACAACTGGGGAAAGTCACTCTGTAAAGTGAGGTGATCAATGGGAAAAGTTTCCGTCTGGGGACTAAAATATAGACTTGGCTGCGTCTGTTTGGCGATTTGTTGGCGAATCCAATGGGTTTTTCCCGCAGCTATACCCCCCGTCACCACGATAATCATTCTGCTCCTTCTCTATTGTGGTAATGATAATCATTCTAGCATAAGTTAGATTGGGGCAAGTAATCTTTCTTAACCAATCCTCTAGACTTAGCAAGGTTATTTTGGGAAAAATTGGCGGTCTCTTGGGATATTAATCATGGTTATGGCTCTTTTCTCTAGGATACCATTGGCTTTGTCCATCGGGTAAATCAACTAAGATAATTCCCCTCGTTTTTAATTGTTCCCTTAATTGAGCGCCGCTTCCGTAAAGTGCAAGGGTTTGCGATAATGAGCTTGGAGAACAAAGAGACGTAAAACCATGGGATCGAGGGTTCGTTAAATTTTAAAGTTTTTATCCATAAATTATTCATAAGTAGCTGGTTTTAATTAAATTAAAAATCGATTTTAGGTTCGATCCCCCCTTAGTCCCCCCTTAATAAGGGGGGGTGTCTGAAAACTTTTAACACCTACCTACTTAGTTTGTGCTTTTTAATTTTTTGAGAACTAGCCAAGCATTCGTTTAGTTGTGTCAAGATTTCCTCTTTATTTAAATTTCTGCCGATAAAAACTAACTGATTATTAGGAGATGTATCCCATTCTACCGCTTGCAGATCATAACGAAGACCGCTCAATTGAAAAATATGTTTTAAATCGCTTTGTTGAAACCAGAGAATCCCTTTTGCTCGAAAAACATTTATCGGCATTTTTTCCGTGAGAAAAGGTTCAAATTTATCTAAATTAAATGGTTTATCGCTAACAAAGGAGACAAAATTAAAGTCTTCAGGAGATTGATTATCACTGGAGATTGGGCGATTTTTTTGAAAGTCTCTCAACTGGACTTTATACAATTCTTCTTTAGTTAAACCTAGATCTAACAATAAACCCAAAGGAACCTGACCATAACTACTTTTTAGGAGTCTTATACCCTCTTTTTCTCGACGAATAAACTTTTCTAAATCATCTAATTTTTTGGGACTGACTCGATCTATTTTATTGAGAATTACCACGTCACCATAACGAATTTGACTAAGGGCAATATTACTATCAAAATGATCGGCAGTAAAGGTTTCAGAATCCACGAGGGTAATAATAGAATCTAAGCGAGTCAGATATTTTAATTCCGTGGCCAGGAAAGTGAGGATAATTGGCAAAGGATCGGCTAATCCTGTGGTTTCAATGATTAGATAGTCCACGGGTATTTCTTTTTCTAAGACCTGATAGACTGTCTCAATTAAACTATCATTAATCGTACAACAAATACAGCCATTACTCAATTCTACCATATCTTCATCGATGGAGACAAGCAATTGAGAATCAATATTAATATCCCCAAACTCATTGACTAATACGGCAACTTTTAACCCTTCTTTATTGTCAAGAATATGATTTAGTAAGGTGGTTTTTCCACTCCCTAAAAAACCAGTAATGATCGTCACAGGCATTCCCGATTTAGGCAAGCAAGGGAGGGAATCGGAGAGAGGAATTATCAAAGAACTCATGGCAGCTAACCCACTTTTAAGTTAATTAATTGGCAGAAAATAGGCTTTTCTCAACCCTGTTAAATTCGCCTGGAAGGGATCAATATCCACTATTTGCTGGTTGATACAAAAGCTTCAGAGATTAGTTTTAGATAGGATCGCCGTTTGCATTTTTTCTAATAAATCTGCCAGCGTCATCGAACCTAAATCACCCCCTTGTCGAGTGCGAACACTTAGAGTTTCACTGCTAATTTCTCGTTTTCCAATCACAGCTAAGACAGGGATTTTTTCTAGTTCTCCTGTACGAATTTGTTTACCTAAACGCTCACCACTTTTATCGATTTCCACTCGATAACCAGCTTGTTTTAACTGCATTGCTACCTCTAAAGCATAATGCTGCTGTTCATCACTAACGGGTAATAAACGGACTTGAATAGGTGCTAACCAGAGAGGAAAATCTCCCGCATAATTCTCGATTAAAATACCAAAAAATCTTTCCAAAGAGCCAAAAATAGCTCGATGAATCATAATCGGTCTTTCGCGAGTACCATCCCTAGCGACATATTGCATATCAAAGCGTTCTGGCAAGTTAAAATCGACCTGAATCGTGGAACATTGCCACATTCTACCGATCGCATCTTGAATTTTTATATCAATTTTGGGACCATAAAAAGCCCCACCTCCCTGATCCTCAATATAATCCCACTTTTTAGCATTTAAGGCCTCAATTAAAGCTGCGGTTGCCAATTCCCAAACACTATCACTACCCACGGATTTACTGGGACGAGTCGATAAATTTACCTCATAATTAGTAAAGCCAAAATCGGAGAGAATTTTCTCGGTTAAGTTCAAAACTCCTAGAATCTCTGCGGCAATTTGTTCTGGTAAACAGAAAATATGAGCATCATCTTGGGTAAAACCTCGCACCCGCATTAATCCGTGTAAAACCCCCGATCGCTCGTAACGATAAACTGTGCCTAATTCTGCCCATCTGAGGGGAAATTCTCGATAGGAATGCAGGTCATTTTGATAGGTTAAAACATGAAAAGGACAATTCATCGGCTTAATTTGATAGCTTTGCTGTTCTAACTCGATCGCCTCAAACATATTGTCGCGATAAAAGTCCCAATGTCCGGAAGTTTTCCACAGATCTAAATTAGCTAGATGGGGAGTATAAAGAAATTGATAACCCGCTTCTAAATGAGCTTGGCGCCAATAATCTTCGATTAAATAACGCATTGTTGCACCCCGGGGATGCCAAAAAACTAAACCGCCACCCGCATCTTCTTGGATGCTAAATAATTTTAATTGTTGTCCCAATTTGCGATGATCTCGTCGCTGCGCTTCTTCTTTTTGTTGGAGATAATTTTGTAATTCTGCGGGGGTTTGCCAAGCTGTGCCGTAAATTCGCTGTAATTGCGGCTGTTTTTCATCTCCTTGCCAATAAGCACCCGCTACACTCTCCAATGCGAAAGCATCTGGGTTAATTTCCCCCGTCGAGTTGAGATGGGGTCCCGCACACAGATCCCACCAAAATTCTTCCGGGGGAGAAACAGCGCCATCAATTAACGAGGGTTCTCGATCGCTCCGTCCTGCGTCCGGACTACCGATAAAATAACGGGTAATGGTTTCATCTGGGGGAATTCTCTCTAAAATTAACTTTTTGTAGGGTTGATTAAGGCGCTCGATTTCTGCGGCAATTTCGCTTCTTTCCAGCACTTCTCGGATAATTGGCAGGTTTTTCCCGATAATTCGCCCCATTTCTGCCGCTATTTTCTCCAAATCTTCGGGGGTAAAGGGTGTTGGGCGATCGAAATCGTAGTAGAATCCCGTTTCTGTCCAGGGACCAATAGCGACTTTGGTTTCAGGAAAGAGAGTTTGTACAGCCATCGCTAAGACATGGGCGCAAGTATGGCGTATTTTTACGATTTTTTGCGAATCTTCCTCGATAACGGGGCTTTCTGCTCGGGGGGACTTAATTTGATTGACCATTGCCAGTTAAAGTGATAATGATTATCATTTTAGCAAAGGAGGGCTGATGTCTGAGAGAAAAATGCGCTCAAATCCTCTAGCGGCAAGCTCAACGATAATTAATTTTTGAGAGTTCAAAAATGAGAAAAATAGGCATAAAATCTCTAAATAGAGAATTTAATTGATTAAAGCTCATTTTTGATTCTCCTGACGACCGAATACTGGCTACTTACTCCTCACATAAGGGAAGATTTTTGAATTTGACAAGAGGTCTATAGTTACTAATTCTGTACGCAAATATTGCATCTAGAATTAGCTTTGTACGCTTTGACCCGTACTGGGTTAACTACGAACCTCTCTATCGGATTCCCGCTAAAGGCGGCCTCTCCGACTACCTTTCTTCCAATATTTA
>NZ_JBHFLL010000283.1:0-32928 GCF_041928595.1 Microcystis sp. BLCC-F209 | reverse complement strand
GACCGACCCAACTGCAACAAAAAGCGTTAGATTTATTGGGAGTTTCCCTGATTTGTACCCAGTAACGGGGCGGCGTAAATTCTCTTAATCCCTTCTACAGCACAGCTTATGGCTTTTTGTCAACGGGGAAGTCCAGTTATACTAAATCTGGTTATTAAAAACTGATTATTTATTCCCTTTTGCATGAGTGCCTTTTGCCTATCCTCCTAAGTAGCCTATACTCAACGGATTTGCTATTATTACTTGTCTTAAATGTCTGTATAATTCGCTACATTTTTAGATGCGCTTACCCTAGGGTTTATTGATGGCCGTTTGCAGATTTTAACTGGCTAAATTGTCTGGGGGTTGATGCCTAATTCTCGTAATTTTGCCGCTAATCTTTCCTTGGCTTGTCGTTCTTGTTCTTTTTCTAAAAGAGCCTGTTCTTTTGCCTGTCGTTCCTGTTCCTTTTCTAAAAGAATCTGTTCCTTTTCTAAAAGAATCTGTTCCTTTGCTTGTCTTTGCTGTAATTCAGCTTCTTGGGGAGTGGGAACCAATTGACCATCGGCGGTAAAATAACGCAGTTTACGGTCAAATATGCCTAAATATAATCCTAACTGTTCACTCCATAGATAACCCTGCTCATTGGCAGAAATAGCTTGATATTGTCCTTCAATTAGTCTAAATCCTTGCAATTCTAACGTATTGGGATCGAACCAAAAATAATTAGGAGTGCGAAAAGTATTTTGGTAGAGAATTTTCTTTTTAGTGCGGTCAATATTGGCCGTAGAATCGGAAAGAATCTCGACGATTACATTGGGATATTTACCCTGTTCTCCCCAAACCACCCAACTTTTGCGGGGACGTTTTTCTGTATCTAAAACCACAAAAAAATCAGGACCGCAGAAATCGCGCTTTTTCAGTTGTTCTTCGTTATAGTAGATAGTCAGATTACCAGAAGCGTAGTAATCGTTTTTCTCTTGCCATAATAATTCTAGACAATTGAGGAGAATTATGATCTGTTGCAGGTGTAAATCACTTTCCAAGGGTGGTTCATCACTCCATAAATCGGTGGGGGGACAGGTAACTTCTGGTAAAATGTCGAGAGTTGTCATAGTTTTTCCCCTGGCTGGAACATTTATTTAATTAGGGTTTACTGAATAAATGTGAAATATAGACTAGATAAGAGTTTTAGGATATTTTTTTGCAAAACAGGTGCAAGGTTTTGAGAGTCCTGTAGGGGCGAAGCATTCGGGCAATAACCTATCGCTGAAACCGTAGATTTCCTATCCGAATGCTTCGCACGTACCCCAAATTTTTCTCTAGCAACGCACCAAATAAATTAATGATAGGTGTGGTGCGTTACGACGGATTGTTAGATTCAAGTTTAAGCAGAGATTGTCGCCGTCTAACGCACCCTACATTTTACTACATTTTACTTGCAACAAGGAAATAATTCATAATTTTAAGGAAGTCCCAGACAATAAAACGCCCCCCAGTAACGATAATCCTGAAAAGGCACTGCGTCGGGAGCAAATTCGTCAAGCCACTTGATCAATTCGCCGATTTTCTGATAATTGGCTTGAGCAGCATTGACGTTGGGATCCTTAGTTTGGCGCATTTGTTGCCAAATCTGGAAAGCCTGCTGATAATCGGCTGTCAAACGGTCCCGCCAGTCTTTTTGGCAAGTCTCCCGCAACGCTTGACGAGCCTGATGTAGAGCCGTTAAACGTTCCTCTCCGGCCCGCCGGGCGCGGTGGTACTCCCGGGAAAACAGCGCCGTCGCTAGATCAGTCACCGCCCAATGACTACTAATCACAGCACGAGCGCCCCCCAGCAGAAAGCCTGTACCTAAGCTGAGGGGTTCGTCCAGTAATTCCCGTCGCAGGTTTCCCTCTTCATCTCGGGAAGTGGCAAAACTGAGACCGGTTTCACAACAGGAGAGAAACACTTCCAACAATTCGGGGAAACGCCACAGGGGACTAAGTAAATCCCGGAGGGTGACTTTTTGCTCCCCGTCTAGGACGAGGTGGGAGTTGAGGGGATCATCGGGGCGGCTGGTGGCGTGGTGGCTGGAGAGCAAAGCCTGCACTTGTTTCAGCAATTGCAGATAAGAGTCGGGGGTGACTGTGCGCCCCTGTAGCCGCCGTTGGCGAGGCACATTCCAGGTTTGGGCGACCCACTCACACTCTAGGGGAGTATAGGGCAAATCCTCTGTGGTGTTTTCCACAATCCCCAGGGTGTCGGGAGTCGGTTGCGATCGCTCTTGGCACAGTCCGAGAATTTTCGTACTGGGGACAAACTGAAGGCGAAAGCGATCGCCCAGTAGTTGGCCTTGGGCGGTGGGTAGAAGGTCGAAGGGAATTTGGTGCAGGAACAGGTGGGGAATCAGGATTAACTCAGTGATGCCCTGGAGGTGCTGTTGGATGAGGGTGTCGAATTGCAGGCGGGTTGCCAGTTCTTGCAGACGAGTGGCCATAGCTTGGTGCCACTCATCCCGACGCTGCTGGCGGGATTGGGGGGTCTCTGCTTGATTAATCGCAATGTAGGGGTTAACCCAGTTGTCGATCAGCCAGTTTTGCAAGTCGTTGGCGGACTCCGGGGGATTGGGAATAGTGTGGCAGTTGACCCCTTCCCCGCCATCCCGGGAGGGGCGACGCAGGACAAAGATGTGGGTATGGCTGGCGGTGGTGTAGAAGCTGAGGAGGGCAGTCTGGGGGGATGGAAGCAGCGCCGTTAGTTCATCGAGTCGGGGTTGGGGTTGGGGTTGCTGAAGTTGGGCGGTGATGGCATCAAAGCGGTAGAGAGCTTCCCAGGCTTGACGTTCGGCGGCTTCGGCGGCCTGGAGTTGTTCCGTGGCAAAGCTGGCGCGGGTGTTACTGATGGGGGCGGGTTGGGGTTTCTGGGTGAATCCGGGCTGGTCGAGGGGGTTTTGACGGAGTTGGGATTGGATCTGACGGCTATCCTTAACCTGCTGGTACCAGGCTTGGATCTCTGGGGGAACGCGCCCATCGGCGTAGAGGTCGCCCACAGCGATCAGGTCGGCGAGGCGTTTGGAGCGGGAACGTTCGACGGTTCGCAGCGCCAGGGAGAGATCGCCTTGGTTAACGGCGGCTTGGATTAGGTTTTCATAAACACCGATAGACTTGCGGACAATCTCTTGGCGAAGGGCTTCACTGGTTGCCCAGGCGCGGCTTTGTTCAACGGCTTCCACGGCGACGGTGTAGCCTTCGATGGCAATATTCCACCAACCCTGCTGGAAACCGATATCGCCTAAGTTGCGCCCAGTTCTCAGGGTGTCAGCAGGTAAGAGAGCGGGGTTGAGAAAGGAAAGTGCTTCTCGATAATTGGCGATCGCCCGTTCTAGGTTGGCTACCGGCTCTTTCCCTAGTTGGGCTTGGGTGCGGTAGGCATTGCCCAGATTATTGAGGGTTTGGGCTAAATCCCTTTCTAATCCGGGTTGGCGGCGGATGGTGGTGGCTTCGGTATAGGCGGCGATCGCCCGTTCTAGGTTGGCTACCGGCTCTTGACCCAGTTCGGCTTGGGTGCGGTAGGCATTGCCCAGATTAGTTAGGGTTCGGGCTAACTCCCTTTCTAATCCGGGTTGGCGGCGGATGGTGGTGGCTTCGGTGAAGGCGGCGATCGCCCGTTCTAGGTTGGCTACCGGCTCTTGCCCTAGTTCGGCTTGGGTCCAGTAGGCTATGCCCAGATTAGTTAGGGTAACGGCTAAATCCCTTTCTAATCCGGGTTGGCGGCAGATGGTGGTGGCTTCGGTATAGGCGGCGATTGCCCGTTCTAGGTTGGCTACCGGCTCTTTCCCTAGTTCGGCTTGGGTGTCGTAGGCTATGCCCAGATTATTGAGGGTTCCGGCTAAATCCCTTTCTAATCCGGGTTGGCGGCGGATGGTGGTGGCTTCGGTATAGGCGGCGATTGCCCGTTCTAGGTTGGCTACCGGCTCTTGACCCAGTTGGGCTTGGGTGCGGTAGGCTACGCCCAGATTATTGAGGGTTGCGGCTAAATCCCTTTCTAATCCGGGTTGGCGGCGGATGGTGGTGGCTTCGGTGAAGGCGGCGATCGCCCGTTCTAGGTTGACCACTGGCTCTTTCCCCAGTTCGGCTTGGGTGACGTAGGCATTGCCCAGATTATTGAGGGTTGTGGCTAACTCCCTTTCTAATCCTGGTTGGCGGAAGATGTTGGCCGCGCAAAATTCGTATCCATAGACGGCAATGGCTAGGTTAATGAGTGGATTACCTTTAGGAAATTCATGAAAAGCATAAGCAAGATCATAGAGGAGTGCCGCTAGTCCGTAAGTTTCCTCTGGACTGGCTTGTTCCTTGGTATGATTTCCCCAAGCACGGAGGAGGTTAACTAAGTTTTCATCTAAGAGATGGAGGTTATTGTCGAGCAGGGGATAAATTGCTTGGGGGTTTCCGCGACTTTCCTCGACAGTTTGCAGTAGGGTTTGTAAAAAACTGATGTAGAGGTTTTGGTTATCTCTTGGCGGGTCTAAAATTTGCTCTAACTGTTGCGCCATATTCAGCAACCATCTCCCGTTATTGCTGTCTCCTTGCTGTTCTAAGAAGTCTGCATACTGCTTCATCACAGCGACTAAGCCTGCATCAAGTAATTCCGCGTTAGCTTGTAATAGCGCTGGTTCCTGACCATTTTCGCACTGGAGGAGCGCTTGGATTAGGGTTAAGTAAGCTTCTATTCTTGCTTCGTTCATGATTGGTTTTAGTTTTTAGTAGGGTGCGTTAGCGATAGCGTAACGCACCAAATAAATTAATGATAGATGTGGTGCGTTACGACGGATTGTTAGATTTAAGTTTAAGCAGAAATTGTCGCCGTCTAACGCACCCTACATTTTACCATTTGGGGATGGGGAGTGAGTGCGATTATCTGTAGTGCGATCATGGATTTTAAGCTATAATCAAAGATGTTGATTTATCCCATGAAGTAACAATGTTATCGATTAATCTAGATCGAGAAACCGAGAACTATCTAGCAGACATCATTTCCGAAGAGAATATTAGCTCAGAAGAACTTCTGAAAAAACTCATTTACGAACATTGGCAAAGCTTAAAACCGCGTAAAACTTTATTACAACGCCGGGGAGGTCATCCTCAGCATCTTTTAGAAAATGCTCCACCTGATTTATCATTGCGAGAAAACCGCAAAAAAGTAGTGGCAGAATATATACAAAACCATCATCAGCAAGATCATTTATGACAAATTATCCCCCCAAAATTATTACAGAATCAATCAACCAATTCTCTAACTTCAAAGCAGGCACACGCTCAAATTCACGAGTATTTGCGGTAACAAGAGTCAGATCAAGCGCTAGAGAATAAGCAGCAATCAGTAAATCATTTGGACCGATTGGGGTTCCTGCTTGCTCCAAATGTTTACGAATTAGGGCATAGTGCTTATCTACAGTTGATTCTAATGGCAAAACTGTCAAGAACTCCAGGATGCGTTCTAGTTGCTGCACCAGACGGGAGGAACCACTTTTAACCACTCCAAATCTTAATTCACACGCCACAATGATGCTCGTACAAACGCTTTCTTCGCCGACATCCACAATATGCTGGAAAACCTGACCTTGGGGATACCTGATCAAATGTGATAGGATGTTAGTATCAAGCAGATATTGATAGGTC
The DNA here is from genome assembly GCF_041928595.1 of Microcystis sp. BLCC-F209. Classification (NCBI taxonomy): domain Bacteria; kingdom Bacillati; phylum Cyanobacteriota; class Cyanophyceae; order Chroococcales; family Microcystaceae; genus Microcystis; species Microcystis sp. BLCC-F209. The sequence continues at coordinate 27,289 of NZ_JBHFLL010000283.1, read as the reverse complement.
ATTGGGTGGTACTAAAATGTAATGTCATCAAGGGGAAGCAACCCTTCATCTATATCAGGAAAATTGTCTGTAATGTCTGGCAAAGTAGTCAGCAAAGAAAGTAGAGAACCAGAAGAAATCGGCTCAATGATTAAGCGATGACCTTCTTTGCGTAACAAAACCTCTGTGCTTGATAAGGCAAGTTCAGGAGGAATATTTAAGACTTGCTCTTGTCCACTTGTTAGTAAAGAAACCTGACGTAAGTTTTGCATCTGTTGACCTCTTTGTTAATGATCACCTTACTATTTTATAACAGGGAACAGGGAACAGTATTAGTAGGGTGCGCTCTTCGATAGCGTAACGCACCAAGTAGTAGTTAAATTAATGATAGATGTGGTGCGTTACGACGGATTGTTAGATGATTGAGTAGGGGCGAAGCATTCGGACAATAACCTATTGCTGAAACCCTAGATTTCCTATCCGAATGCTTCGCCCGTACCCCCAACGCACCCTACATTCTGATATTATTATTTTTAAATAAATTTTCCCAATTCATCAAGCAAATCCATCGCCACCGTTAGCCAGTCCACCGCACCCTCTGAAGACGGCTCAGGCGTTGCTTCCCTTACCCCTTCCGGACGCGAGACTAAGGGTTTAAAATTCTCATTATTCTCGCTGGCCTTCTCTGCTAAAAAGTCCCCTAATAGCGTCGGACGCTCATAGTCCTGCCGATAGTCCCAGACCCAGTTTAACACTGTGATTACCTCCGATCGCTGTTCCGCCGACCAGCCTTGTTTATCGATATACTGCCCCATGATTTGCTGACAGTTTTCCCACCGACGGTAAGCCTCCCACAGCGCCGATATAGGTTTCCTCATCGCCAAGGACACCGCGCCGCCTTCTGGGAAATCCTGGCGCAGGTCGGAACTCAACAGAACCCCAGTTAACCAAGCTCCCCCTTCCCCTAACTCGACTAAAATATAGGCTAGAGTTGCCGGATTCAGGTCAATTTCGACCCTAATTTGGCTTAAATCTAACATTTCTTCACCAGAGTCTTGAGGAATCAATACAGCTTCCAGTTTACCTAGCTTGGGTAGTACCACATCTGCTGTTGGATTGAGTAGTTGTAGCACCGCTTGAGCGTGGTCAGCCGCCGCCGCATCTACCTCTATCCCATGCCCTTCTAAATAATATGTCAGCACCGCCGCCGCTAAGGTGTTCTGACGAATCAGTTCCCCAAACCTGGGATTAGGGTGAGCCAGGGCCAGTTTATTGGCTTGCTGTTGAGCCGCTGCGTCCCAGGGAACCCAAACAGAAGAGGATGCTTGTCCGGTGCTGTCCTCCTCCTCCGTTGTGTCTGCGATCGCTAACCACGCCTGAAACTCAGGATCGTTTTCCAGTTCGTCATCGTCAATCCAGTCCTCTAGGGGGTTGAGAGGCTCATTGACATCTGAGGTTGAGGTAGAGATAGACATAATTTTCTAGGAGGGAACGGGGGACATTAGAAAAGGGGTTTATTCGAGAAACTCCTTTTCTGGGTTAACTTCAGTCTTCCGAGAGAAGATCTTCTGCGGAAAAATGTTTTTGGAGCCAAGGACAACACTTGTCATTATAGAACCGGCGAATTGTGGTGTCGTCGCACCCCCACTGTTGTGCCATTTCCTCCCAAGGGACGGATTCTGGGGGTAAGAGATTTAAGATCACCAGTTGGGCGTTAATGTGCCTTAATGCTTTGCTTCGGGGCTGAATCTGTTGGAGTTCTCTAGCACAAGGACCCTCCACTGCTTCTCTGATCTGCTCCCACCACGCTTGAGACGGCTTAGACTTAATGTTATCTAAAGGATCATTCGCCCTCAAGCGTTGCTCTTGGGCTTTTCTGATAGCTACTCCCTCCAGGGCGCGATAGATGCGTGTTCCTAGCCACCCTTTAACGGTACACTGTCCACTCTGTTGTCGGTAATGGGGATTAAAGACAGAATCCTTACCTCTGGGGGTTGGTTGGCCTTTGAAGCTCAGGCCAAGATCATCCCACACCTGGAATTGCGCTTGATTAATGTCCTCTTGCTCAAGTTCCTGTTTATGTTTGGCACTAATCTTCCCTTTAATCCAGGGAGCGGAGATCCAGTTTTTGATTTTAGGATCTAACTTCCTGCCAATGTCATCCTTAAGAGTATGCCAGAGGCGATCGAGTTGCTGCCAAGTTGGGTTATCCTTTGCCCGATAGTAAGGAGATTCAGGTATGACGCACTCATTGCCACTGGGGTGACGGTTATCGAGGACAATCCGCACAAGAGCGCATAAGGGGAGGAGAATCTCTAGCGGTAGGCTGGTTAGCGCCCTTGGGGAGTTGAGAAATTGAATAATGCTATCTATAGATTCATAAAAGCGCTTTTCCGCTTGCAACCACTGCTCACTCCCTGAGGGGAGAAAGTTAGAGTCATTTTCTTCAAGGGGTTGGTTGGTTTCCGGCACAACATTACGGAGTCGTAGCCGCCAGTAGGTTGCCACCTTGACTAGGGGAATAAGCTCGTCGTTCACGGCATTGTCTTTTCCTTAAAATTATTTTTCCCACAACTGCAAAAAAAAATCTCGTGGCTCCCATGAGTAAGTGAGCGGACGAAAAGCCGCAATAACTTAATTTAGCAAACGGAGTTATGACTCATGGCAGCAACTACAGCAATTTTAGCACCCTCGAAGCCGGATTTTTCCTCGATCGGAACTGAGCAAAAATCATTATTCGATTGGGTTATCAATCCCCAAGCCCTGTATAATCGTTTCGGATCTTCGTCTCAGGCATGGACAACCCAGAATGAATTCAGCACTTCTGGACGCGGCGAAGATTATCTGGAAAGTATTCGGCTGTTTCCAGATGTTCGCTCTGAAGGAACCCTTGATTTATTGAGGCTGGCTCACCCCCAGGGTTCCCTCGAATTTGACGGTGACTATATTATCGCTGATCTTCTCGCTGGCGATGGCTATATCGAAGAAACGTCGAAAAGGCATCTATCTTCCGCACCTTTGTTTGTCAATTCCGATAGCTCTCCTTTCATGGTGCAGCAGTGTCGTAAGAAGGAGATGTTCGCAGTTTGCGAATTCGCTCAGGATTTGTTTTGGTTAAAAGATGAGTCAGTCGATGCCGTGATCTTTGCATACGGGACTCACCACATTGATCGGGTCTTTCGGAGTCAAGCTGCGAAAGAAGGAGCGCGGATTTTAAAATCTGGTGGACGTTGGGTCCTCCATGATTTTGAGGAAGATGGCCCGATGGCTCGATTTTTTGGCGAGGTAGTCAATGAATACGGCAAGACGCGCCACGATTATCCGCATTTTACCCGTCAGGAGATGCTTAATCTTGCTCAAGATGCAGGGCTTTCTGATATTGCGATCGAATATATTGCCGATCCTTTTGTGGTCCAGGCCCCCTCGAAACTTGCCGCGAAGCGTTTGCTTTGCAACTACGTTATCAAGATGTATGGACTGAGCGGTTTAGAGAATGAACTTGATTTCACTTTTCACCTGCTCGAACAGTATTTTAGCGTGAATTTAACTGAAAATCTCTCTGGCTATGAAGCTCGACTGATCCGCAATGCTTTAGTCTGCCACGGGACCAAATAGTTGATTCGCCCCCTGACTTCTCCAGGGGGCTTCCTCACCCCCTGACCCCAGAAATATTTATGACTGACAATCTGACTTTTAATCAAGCGCCAACTGTGCGCGATTCTTTGCCTTCGCCGAATCGGTCGGGAGTAAGGAAAGAAATGGAGGCTTTACCCAAAGTTCTTCAGCCATTTTTAACCTGGGTTGTCGGTGTCCCCGCTACCGATGAGACTCTACCTCAACCCAGACCGCGCCGCTATTTAGCCAAGGTTTGCGGTTTACTGTTGCTGGGGATTTCCCTCAGTTGTTGGGCTTTAGCCCTTCAAGGGTGGGGTTATCTATGGTTGATTGTCGGTTGGAGTCTCACTGTTTCCGCCTCTCGACAACTGCAAGTGGTCATCGTTCACCATTGCGCCCACTCTAATTTCACAGGCGATCGATTATTCGATCAATACCTTGGACGGTGGATTTCCGCCTTAATGTTGATTCTCAGCTTCGATCAATATCGAATCCGCCATCGTAAACATCATCAAGATCCCTTGCTTGATGATGATGAGACAGTGGAAGCGCTTCGTCTTCGGGCGGGAATCCATCCTGGTTTGAGTCGAGAAGCCCTATGGCGACGGATGATCATTGGTTTGTTTTCCCCTCTCTTTCATGGCCGTTTCTGGATTGATCGAGTACGCTCAAGCCTATTTTCGAGCGATCGCGCCCATCAACTACGCAGTGGGTTAGTGGTCTTGGCCCAGTTAGGTTTGGTCGGGTTCGGTCAATGGTGGCTCGCCTACGGGGTGGCTTGGCTGTTCCCTGTGATCCTGTTGCATCAGATGAGTACCTTAATCCGCCAATGTTCAGAACACCTTCACCCCGCGCCCGAAGCAGATTTGAAAAAGGGCAAGCGTTATTATGCCCGGGCAACGGTGGGGATATTTTTGGGAGATCCTCTACCCAGGGCGGATCAACCCTTTGGCTCTAAATTCTGGCAATGGTGCGTTTGGTGGTTGAGGTTAGGGATGATCTATGTTCCGATTCGCTTGCTGATTCTAGTGGGGGATACCAGTTGCCACGATTATCATCACCGTCACCCCGGTGTCGATCAGTGGCTCAATGCGGCGATCGCCCGACAACGGGATGTGGACGCGCATCATCCGGGCTGGCCAGTACCCTATCAAGAAGTATATGGGCTATGGCGGGCGATCGATCTGTCGTTTACAAGTTTGAGCCTAATACCAGTGCAAGAGTAAATTATAGAACATTTGTATTGGCAGTTGAGGCAAGGAAACGGGCAACAGGCAACAGGCAAGAGTAAGGGTTTTCGCTTGTTTTTCCAATTTTGACAATATCAATATGGAGTTTAAATCCACAACAGCTTACTTGTTATTTACTTTTGTCCGTTGCCTATCCCCAATTCCCAATTCATCATTCCCAATTCATAATTCATCATTCATAATTCATAATTCCCAATTCATAATTTATCATTCATAATTCCCAATTCATAATTCATCATTCATAATTCATCATTCATAATTCATAATTCCCCAAGGAGTTGACATCATGTTGTGTATAGTAGTTGAAAAATACGGACCCCCCGACCAGCTTCAATTGCAAATCCTGCCAACGCCGACGGTAGCGCCTGATCAAGTCTTGGTCAAGGTGAAGTATGCTGGAGTTAATTTTGTCGATATCTATGAACGCTCTGGGGTCTATTCTACGCCTCTGCCTTTGATTCCGGGAAAGGAGGGAGTTGGCGAGATTGTGGCCATGGGATCTGGGGTCAAAGCCTTCCATATCGGGCAACGGGTAGGATTTCCATATATGGAACAGGGAGCTTATGGGGAATATATCGCCCTATGCGCCGATGGGTTAGTGTCGTTACCAGAGTCTATCTCCGATGAAGTAGCGGCATCGGTTTTGTTGCAGGGACTGACTGCGTTGTTTCTCTCCCATGAGACTTTCCCTCTCAATCAACAACATACGGTGCTGATTCATGCCGCCGCTGGTGGAGTGGGTTTTCTGCTGGTTCAAATGGCAAAGTTGCGGGGAGCGAGGGTGATTGGTACTGTTTCTTCGGCAGCCAAGGCTCTGCTGGCGTTTCAGGCTGGTGCTGACAAGGTGATTCGATACGACCGCGAGAGTTTTGTCGATGGGGTGATGGATTTCACGGCGGGTCAAGGGGTTGACGTGGTCTATGATTCGGTGGGTCTGAGAACCTTTGAAGATAGCTTAAAAGCCTTAAAAAATCGCGGTTTGCTGGTTGCTTGTGGGCAAGCGAGTGGAGAAGTGCCGCCGGTAGCCTTGAATCGTCTGCTAGGGTGTCGCACTTCTGAGCGAGGCTCTTTTTATTTGACTCGCCCGGTCATTCGCCATTATATTTCGGATCCCATGGCTTTGAACCAACAGGCATCTTTATTTTTTGACTATTTAAGCTTAGGAAAGATTCAGCCTCCCTGTTATCAAATCTATTCTTTAGAGCAAGCAAAAGAAGCCCATTACGCCTTGGAAAGTCGGCAGGTTACGGGGAAGTTACTACTGAAGAGTTAAGCAATTGATACTAAATCTAGTTGTGATCCCCCACTTTTGTGTATATTGTTGACATTTGAGTTGTGGACAGTTGAAAGCACAATGGGTAATATAGCAGTTATCTTAATGGTGAGGTACGAAGTCTCTGGTTTTAGGGAACAGGCAACACTGTTATATTATAGAAAAATATTTCTGAGATTTTTCCTATGCCTCTAATTAAAATTCAAACTTCTGTCACCTCCCTCGATGATGAGACGATTAATCAACTTTTGCAGAGTCTTTCGGCTAAATTAGCTAAACATCTGGGAAAACCCGAATCCTATGTGATGACAGCTTTAGAATCGGGGATAAAAATGACTTTTGCTGGCACTTTTGAGCCAGTGTGTTATGTGGAGATTAAAAGTGTTGGTTCTATTTCCGCCGCTCAAACTAAAAGCATGAGTAGTGATTTTTGTCAAGAAATTGAGGCTTATTTAGGAATACCGAAAAATCGCATTTATCTAGAATTTGCCGAGGCGAAAGGTGATCTTTGGGGATGGAATGGCACTACTTTTGGTTAATTTATGCCAAAATTATCGGAGATAGGGCTTATTTTAACTCTCTGGTTAAGATTTTCGCCTGTTCAATCCAAGCTAACATCACCGCAATATCGGGACATAAATCGCGTCTTTGCAGATTAGCCACCTGAAAATTGATGTTTGTGCCAATTGCGGGGATGAGCCTTTTTCTGTCAACTCTTGAGGTTGACGCGTTTCATTTTTGAATTGGCGGATGGTATAAAAGTAGAATAGAGAGATTATACTAAGTATAGAAAAATTACAGCTTTGTTTCTAAAGATGAAGTGTAACCTAATTTGGTATCGAATCCTGACGACCGGCTCCCCAAAACGAAAACTTTGTACTTCACCATTAAGATAACTGCTATAAGATGAATTTATTAGAAGAAGTTAAGGCAAAAACTAAAGAATTTCGTACCGATAACTATCCTATGTCAATCGGAGAGATTATTAGTCTTTATAATAACAAAGAAATGACAATTAATCCAGATTTTCAAAGATATTTTCGTTGGACAATAGCCCAAAAAAGCCGATTCATAGAATCGATACTATTAGGAATTCCTATTCCCTCTATTTTTGTCTATCAGAGAGAAGAAGATAGTGTTTGGGAATTGGTGGATGGATTACAAAGGATTTCAACAATTTTGGAATTTGTTGGCGATTTAAGAGATGAGGACGATGAAACTAAGAAAAAACCGAAACTGGTGCTTCAAGGTACTAACTTATTACCTAGCTTAAACGGAGTTATGTGGGAAGGTGCAGAGGAAGGAGAGTATAATTTGCCACCATCTCTAAAAATAGATTTCAAAAGAGCGAAAATACAGGTTCAGATTATCCAAAAAGAATCGGAAAAAATGCTAAGTTTGAAGTTTTTCATCGTTTAAATACTGGTGGCTCTTTTTTATCTTATCAAGAGGTGCGTAATTGTCTTTTGATTATGCTAGATAAAAGCCTATATAAGTGGTTAGAAGACTTGGCAGAAAATGAGAACTTTAAAAATTGTATTTCCCTATCCGAGCGATTAAGACAAGAACGCTACGACTTGGAACTAATTCTTAAATATTTTGCCCTGTCTTCTCCTACATTTGGTCCAACATCATTGAACAAAAAAGAGGTTAATGAATATTTGACTGACTATTTGATAAAATTATGCAATTCCATCACTTTTGATCGTGTGTTAGAGCAAGAAAAATTCGCTAAAATGTTTTTATTGCTTGATCAAGCGACGAGTGAAGATACTTTTACCAAATATGATGAAACAAGATTCAAGGGGAAATTTCTCGATTCTGCTTATGAAGCGATCACTACAGGATTACGAGAAAATATTGATGATTACTCTGCTCAAGATATTGAACTGCTAAAAACAAAAATTCAGGAAATGTGGTCAGAATCTGACTTTATTTCTAACATCGGTACAGGATCGAGAGCTAGAACTAGAATGCACAAAATGATTGAATTTGGCAAAAAATATTTTAAAAAGTAATGAGTAAAGATAATAGAACTATCGAAATTCTCCAGAAAAACTTAGATGAAGATATGGCATGGCGAATCAGAGAACTTAGTATTTTAAAAACTAAAATTCCTCCACAAAAAGGAACTGAGCAAGATGTATTAATTAGAGCCGGAATAACCACTCTCTATGCCCATTGGGAAGGTTTTATTAAATATGCAGCAGAATGTTATTTGCAGTTTGTTTCCTTAAGAAAATTAAATTATCATGAACTGGATTACTGTTTCGTTGCCCTTAGTTCTAGAAAATCTATAAATGAGTTAATAAAAACCAATAAATTTAAGTTACAAAAAGAGATGATCAAAAATTTACTTGATAACCTAGAAAATAGAGCTTATATACCCTACGAAAATATTATTAACACCAAATCTAATCTCAATTTTGAAGTTTTCACTGATATCTGTACTATTCTAGGAATTGATGATAGTGATTATCAACTGAAGCAGAAAGCTATTGATGAACAACTTCTCACCCAAAGAAATAAAATTGCTCATGGAAAGTATTTAACTAAGTAGGTGGGTGGAATTAAATATAAAATGAACGTAGGTTGGGTTGAAGCATGAAACCCAACGCCCGCATGGGTTACGCTACCGCTAACCCATCCTACAAATAATTGTGCCTACCTACTTATCGATTATGAAGAATACATCAGTATTTATAATTTAGTAATTGAATTAATCAGAAATTTTAAAGATGATCTATTAAATGCCGCCGTGACAGAACAGTATAAAAAAGTCAAAAGTATATAGGGTTAATAAGCTATTATAAACATAAAAAAAGTTGATAGAACCAAAACGGTCTATCAACTCTTAAAATTATCTATTCAAGAACTAAAAATTAACGTTCTTGAAAGACGATTTTTTTGTCCAGGGAAGGACGGTTATTCGACTTAGAGGGATACTTATTACCACCACTGCGGGGAGTTTTATTAATCACAGGTTTACTGCTGGCCGCTGCGGGAACTTCCCAATCGGTTTTCATCCACTGGGGACAATTTTGATCGTAGATCATTTGCAGGGCAGCAGCCGCGATCGCTTGGGGATCGTATTCTTCACTTAAATCCCGCACTAAAGGCAAGAAAGAAGCCATCCGTTCCCCCGATAAAGCCTCTTTTAGCTGATTTTGCAGCTTGGCCAGACGTTTTGCTTCTACTTCGGTCCGACTAGGAATGGGACTAGATTCCAGACGTTGACGCAGACGCTGTTCAATCTGACGTAATAAACGCCGATCGATCGGTTCTACTAAGGATATAGCAGTTCCTGTTTTACCAGCGCGGCCGGTGCGGCCAATGCGGTGAATATAGGTTTCGGCATTATCTGGCAGATCATAGTTAATAACGTGGCTGAGATTTTCCACATCTAGACCGCGGGCCGCGATATCTGTGGCTACCACTAATTTAATTTTGCCCTCGCGGAAACGTTGCACCAGTCGTTCCCGTTGCACTTGGCTTAAGTTACCGTGGTATTCATCCACCGTTTGCCCCGCTTCTTGCAGTTTGCTGGTTAATTCGGCCGCGGTTTGCTTGGTGCGGACGAAAATAATCGCCGATTCTAGGGGTTCGATCTCTAACAGGGGTTGCAGGACTTTTAATTTCGTCCAACCGCGAGGGATCAGATAAATTTTCTGCTCGATCTTAGCAGGAGCGGCCTGGGGTTGAGAAACCGTCACAGAAACGGGAGATTTCAAGAAATTAGCGATTAAATCGCGGATTTCCCGGGGCATAGTTGCCGAGAAACAGGCGGTTTGACGGGTGGAGGGGGATGCTTGCAGAATTTTCTTAACATCATCGATAAAACCCATACTGAGCATTTCGTCCGCTTCATCGAGGACTACCCAGTTTAGGGATTCTAGATGGAGTTTTTTGCGATCGAGCAGATCGATTACCCGGCCCGGAGTCCCAACCACAATCTGGACACCTTTTTCCAGACTGCGGATCTGACGTTCCATGGATTGACCACCACAGACTGTCAGGATAAAGAGACGACGGTCATCAGAGAAATCCTTGATGGCGCTGGCCACCTGTTGGGCTAATTCCCGGGTGGGAGTGAGGATTAAAGCTTGAACGTTAGGATTTTTGGTGTCCATGCGTTCCAGTAAAGGCAGGGAATAGGCGGCGGTTTTGCCGGTTCCCGTTTGCGACATTCCTACCATGTCATGCCCTTCTAGAAGGAGAGGGATGGCTTTGGTTTGAATTTCGGTGGGGGTGGTGAATCCAAGCGTTTCTAGGTGTTGAAGACGGCTATCGGATAAACCTAAATTGTTGAAACCAGTGGTCATAGGGATTGTTTTGTGGGAATTAAATTAGAAAAATGGAAAAATTAGACTATTTCGCCGTAGAGATCGTAGGTATCGGCCGAAGTGATTCGGACCTGCACGATCGCACCTAGAATCGCCTCACCTGTCACATAAACCAAGCCATCTACTTCCGGGGAAAAACGAGCGGAACGCCCGATTAATTCTCCTGTTTCCGGGTTTTCCTGTTCGATGAGAACATCGACAGTGTGACCGATATAAGCTTGATTTTTGCGTTCCGAGATCGGTTGCTGAGTTAACATCAACCTTTCGCGGCGTTCGTCCATAATTGCCTGTGGCACTGGATTGGGCAGGTCAAAAGCGGCTGTACCTTCTTCGGCGGAGAAGGTAAACACCCCGACGTGATCGAACTCATGACGCTTGACAAATTCCAGCAGATGGCTGAAATGTTCCTCGGTTTCTCCGGGGAAACCGACGATAAAAGTCGTTCGTAAAACCGCGTTCGGGATAGCTTGCTTGATCCGCTCGATAATGCCATCGTTGACTCGTCCTTGCCAGGGACGGTTCATCGCCCGCAGGATGTCGGGATGGGAATGTTGTAGCGGCAAGTCTAGATAGGGTAAAACATTCGGGGTCTCTCGGATCGCTTCGATAACCTTTGGCGTTAACCCGGTCGGGTAAGCGTAGTGAACGCGAATCCAAGGTATATCGACTTCTCCCAGCGCTCGCAAGAGTTCCGCTAATTTGGGTTCGCCATATAAGTCTAACCCATAATTGGTTGTTATTTGCGAAATGAGAATTAATTCTTGGACTCCTTGGCCAGCCAATTGTCGCGCTTCGGCCACAATGGACTCGATCGAACGGGATCTTTGATCGCCGCGCAGGTGGGGAATAATACAGAAAGCACAGCGATAATCGCAGCCTTCGGCCACCCGCAGATAGGCGACTCCTTCGGTAGTGGTGCGATAACGGGGCAGATTTTCATCGGCGATAAAAGTGGGATCGGTGCTGACTTCTTTGACTCGTTCTCCCGTCTCTACCCGTTCGACGATCTCGACGATTTTCTGATAATCCCCTGTACCGACAATGGCCACGGCTTCCGGCAATTCCGTCAGCAGTTCATCTTGGAAATGTTGGGCCATACAGCCGGAGATAATAATTTTTTTATTAGCTTCCGCCAGTTCCACGAGGGTGCGAACGGATTCTTCTCTAGCTGCTTGAATGAAACTACAGGTATTAACGATAACGTAATCGGCCAACTCCTCGTCATTATCTACGGGATAGCCGGCCTTGGCCAGCAGTCCTAACATATGCTCGGAGTCGATCCGGTTTTTCTCACAGCCCAGGTGTGAGATAGCGATGGTTGGCTTATTGCCCATGCGATCGAGTATCAACCAAATCTTAAACTTATTTAATGTTAAGACATTTTAACGGATTCCGGACTTGATAAAATCATTAGCAGTTAAAATAATTTCCCCCCGGGGGCCCGTGGCTAGGCCTTCACCCTGTTAAAATGGGTGGGCGGCGCATGGTTGGGTACGCTAAGAGTAGTAGACGCTGTGAACTTAATTGCAACTTTCAAGACAAAAAACCCGATTATTGGCGTGGTTCATCTCGCCCCCCTGCCCACTTCCCCCCGTTGGGGTGGTAGTCTCAAGACGGTGATCGAGCGGGCTGAACAGGAGGCGACGGCTTTGGCTGCCGGTGGTGTTGATGGTTTGATTATCGAGAATTTTTTTGATGCCCCCTTTACTAAGCAACAGGTGGATCCAGCCGTGGTTAGTGCCATGACTTTAATTGTTGATCGCATTAAAAATCTGGTGGTCTTACCGATTGGTCTTAATGTTCTCCGCAATGATGCCCATAGTGCCTTAGCGATCGCTACCTGTGTTAATGCCCAATTTATTCGGGTTAATGTGCTAACGGGGGTTATGGCCACTGATCAGGGCATTATTGAGGGTCAGGCCCACGAACTCCTGCGTTATCGGCGCGAATTGGGGTCTGAGGTCAAAATTTTAGCGGATGTTTTGGTTAAACACGCCCGCCCCCTGGGAACCCCTAATCTGACTACGGCAGTGCAAGATACGATCGAACGGGGACTAGCAGACGGGGTAATCCTCTCCGGTTGGTCCACCGGTAGCCCCCCTAGTTTTGAGGATTTGGAACTGGCAGTGGCGGCGGCCAAGGGAACACCGGTTTTTATCGGCAGCGGGGCTGATTTGGACAATATCGGGCAGTTGCTGCCGGCTGCCGATGGGGTGATCGTGGCTAGTTCCCTCAAGCGTCATGGCAAAATTACTGAACCGGTGGATCCGATCCGGGTGTCGCAATTTGTGGAAACGGCCCGGCAGATCAACGATCAAAAAGCAAAAATTAATAATTCTCTGCCTTCTTTGCCTCTGTCCACATAACCCCTTGCTAGAATGGCGAATAGTTTCAGGGGATAGCTATCCTAAGTTTTTAGGAATTGAAAATGTCCTAATTAACACAATATCGTTACGGAATTTTTCCTTTCGACAAAGTACATTTCGATTTACCTCCTGACTTCTGACTCCTGAATTCTGCTGTAATTTAATCTAAATAATATTATGCGTCGTCGTTCTGTACCTTGGATTCATCGCTACTCCCGGCCTCTAATTGGGGGCGTTTCGATCGTGGGGGCGATTCTGACTGGCTATTTAACCATTACCAAACTGACGGGAGGGGCTGCGGCCTGTACCGCCGGGGCTAGTGATGGGGCTGGTTGTAGTGGTGTTCTGAATAGTCCCTACGCTACGGTTTTCGGGCTGCCCTTGAGTTTGTTCGGTTTTTTGGCCTATATTGCCATGGCGGTTTTTGCCCTCAGTCCTCTATTTATCAATGGGGAAACTCAGAAAAATCTCCGCAAAAGTTTAGAAAATAATACTTGGTTATTGCTGTTAGCGGGGGCGACGGCGATGGCGGTATTTAGTGGTTATTTAATGTATGTTCTAGCCACGGAATTAAAGGAATTGTGTCCCTACTGCATCACTTCCGCTTTGTTCGCTTTAACCCTATTAATTCTCACAATTATCGGTCGCGAATGGGAAGGTTTAGGACAAATTATACTGCCGATGGTTGTAGTGGCAATGATTACTTTTGTGGGAACTTTAGCGGTTTACGCAGGAGTAAATTCCCCCACGGTGGCAGGAGGAAAAGAAGAAATTACCCGGCCAATGACAGCGGCTAAACCTCCCTACGGTTGGGAAGTAACCACGGTTTCGGGAAAAGCAGAAATCGCCCTGGCTAAACATTTAAAAGCAATTGGTGCGAAAGAATACGGGGCTTTTTGGTGTCCCCACTGTTACGATCAAAAACAGTTATTTGGTAAGGAAGCGGGAGAAATCCTCAAAAAAGAAGGGGTTTATATCGAATGCGATCCCCAAGGGGTTAATGGTAATCCCCAAGCTTGTCGCGATGCCGGAATTAAAGGTTTCCCCACTTGGATTATTAAGGGTCAAGAATATTCGGGAACCCAAAGATTAGAGAAATTAGCGGAGGTTTCTGGTTATACCGGCCCGATGAATTTTAAATATACAGTTCCGGGTCGCAAGTAGGAAAATATTGAGGGGTTGAACTTTGTTCAGCCCCGACATTTTATAGTGTTTGTTCTCCAGATAAAGTAGAACTTTAATTTTGTTCTTAGCAAGAGAGGGAGATTGAAAGTTGCCAGATTTTGATCAACCTATACCCCAAGAAAAACTTGACATTATTGAGAAAACTAGAGCCAATTTATTTGTTTGGCGAGGTCAGTTTTCACCCCAACTGATAGAGACTATTTTAAGTTTCTATTGCCCATCTAATTCGGTCATTCTCGATCCTTTTGTGGGTAGCGGAACTGTTTTACTAGAGGCAAGTTATTTATCCCTAGAAGCTTATGGATTTGAGATTAATCCCGCTGCTTATATCATGAGTCGTACCTATGAATTTATCAATGATTCTCAAAAAAAAGAAGTTCTTAAAAACCTGAGAAATATCCTCGATCAAGAATTTCCTTTGAGAATTTTTGAAGTCAGTGACCAAGTAGAAAATTTAGTAGATAAATTGCAAAATACTAGGAATATGCTACCGGATCGGTCAAAGGTTTTATTTGATGCTTTGGTAATCATTCTTGATGTGTGTAACAATAAAATTACTCAGGAATTTATTCAGAAAAAATTTTTACATCTTAGCAATATAATTACTAAGCTACCTTACTCTCAAAAGCCGATCAGGGTTGGATTATCTGATGCTCGTTCTCTACCACTAAAAAATAATCAGATAGATTTTGTTGTGACTTCTCCACCCTATATAAATGTTTTTAATTACCATCAAAATTATCGTCAATCTGCTGAAATATTAGGATGGGATTTACTCAAGATAGCCAAGTCAGAAATTGGCTCTAATAGAGCAAATAGGAGTAATCGTTTCTACACTGTAGTACAATACTGTTTAGATATGGGTGACATTTTAAAGGAACTGGCAAGAGTCAGCAAGCAGCAAGCAAGAATTGTTTTAATTGTAGGACAAGAATCTAACGTTCTTGGCGTACCTTTTTATAATGCTGATATTATTGAAAAAATAGGTATCAAAGCCAAACTATTTCAGAAAGTATTAAGACAAAAAAGAAAATTTAAGAATAAATTTGGTAAAGTTATTATAGAGGATATAATTAATTTTATTAACTTAAATAATCAAGTTAGCCAAGAGGTAATAGAACAAATTTCTAGAGAGGTAGCATTCGAGGTATTGGAAAGCAGTAGGCTTTTTGTGTCTTCAGAAAACCAGCTATGTTTAGAATCAGCAATTGCCAAAGTCAATAATATTCAAAGAACACCAATTTTAGATAAGAGATTATATATTGACCTTTGAACATCAACAAAAATACATGAACGAATTTTCCCGTCCTCACTACACGAAACTAACTGCCTGTCTTAACAATCCTCGGTTGCCAGAAGCTGATCGGGAACGTTTAGAAGAAGCTATTATAAAATATCGCCAGTGGATTATCGAGTTAGAATCGATTAATTCTGGTCAAGCAGATGCAGTAGAAAAGCTAGTGTCAGCTACTAACCGATATAAGCGTTTTATTGAACTTGACTTAATTTTTGATAGTTCAGATAACTTTTTGTATAGACAGAAGGGACAGTTAAAATTAGATAATACTATATTAGAAGAATTTTTACCGCAGCTGATTTTCCGTAGTTTACAAGGAATAGATAACTCTTTTGAATTGGGTCCACGAAATACCTTCTCTGGACTAAGTTTCCTATCCTCTCTCGGCAATATTGGTCAAGGTGGTCAAGCAAATATTAGAAGCAAAAATCAGGATTTTATGCTGGGTAAAAAGTTATATATAAAGTCATCTTTTGACCCAGAATTTCAAAATTATGAATTGATTGAGTCTCATCTTGGCTATGTTTGTGCAGAGTGCAAAACTAATTTAGATAAAACTATGTTTCAGGAAGCTGTAGCCACAAGTAGAGATTTAAAAATTGCCGTTCCTAACTCTTTATATTTTTTGATTTGCGAATTTCTTGATATGACACCAGTTTCAATAATTTCTACTCAAATTGATGATGTGTTAATTATACGAAAAACTAAGCGTATGACCGCTAATCTTCGACAAGAGTATCGCTCCTCAAAAGCAAGACAGCTGCACAGACAGGAATATGTAGATTTTTTGGATGCTTCTCAATATTATCCCGATGTGTTTCAAAGGATGATCGATAAAATACAAACTCATATTGATAATACAAATCCATCACTGGAAAATGTTTTATATCAAGGATATTTCTAGAAATTTTCTCGACATCAAGTTTAGCTAATGTGATTTATAATCAAGATGTAGATAAGTTGTTAATTATTGGTTATGACTCAGGTAAATCTACAAAAAGCCGCTAATATTCTCGGTGTAACTACCGCAGAAATACTAACATGGCAAAAGAAAAAATTAATCAAAGGTCAGAAAATCAATCAAGTTGATTGGTTATTTGATCTCGAGCAATTAACCAATCTTAAAAATAACCAATCCCCCAGAGAATTGAGAATTTTACAAACTGTTGAGCCAACTAATTACACGGTTATCGAATTATTTGCTGGCTGTGGTGGTATGGCTTTAGGTTTAGAAAATGCGGGAATAAAAACACAATTACTGGTGGACATTAATCAAGATTGTGTTAATACTTTAAGACTCAATCGACCGCAATGGAATGTTATAAATCAAGACATAAAAAAGATTGAATTTTCTGATTTTAGAGACAAAATAGATATTGTAGCTGGAGGTTTTCCCTGCCAACCTTTTAGTTATGCTGGGTTAGGAAAAGGATTAGAAGATTTGAGAGGGAGCTTATTTTTTGAATTTGCTCGTTGTTTACAGGAAGTGCAACCTAAAATCGCTATAGCCGAAAATGTTCGAGGATTATTAAGCAATAAAAAAGGAGAAACCCTGCAATTAATGCTGCAAGCTTTACAGGAAATCGGTTATTATGCTGCTTATCAAGTTTTATCAGCCCAATTTCTCGATGTTCCCCAAAAAAGAGAAAGATTAATTATTATTGCCACCCGTCAAGACCTAAATATTAAACCCATTTTTCCCCAATATAAAAACTATACTATTTCTCTGAAAAAAGCCTTAGAGAATTGTCCCAGTTCTCCAGGAGTAGAATATAAAGAAAGAAAAAAAGAGATTATGTCCTTAGTTCCCGCAGGAGGAAATTGGCGGAATTTGCCGATGGATATTCAAAAAGAATATATGAAAAATAGTCTCAAAAATCACGGCGGACGGACAGGATATGCTAAAAGATTATCTTGGGATGAACCGGCTTTAACTATTACCTGTAGTCCGGCACAAACCCAAACAGAAAGATGCCATCCCCAAGAAACTCGTCCTTTGACTGTGAGAGAATATGCACGAGTGCAGTCCTTTCCCGATGATTGGCAATTTACCGGTAATTTAACCTCTCAATATCGACAGATTGGTAATGCGGTTCCCGTGAATATGGCCTATCATCTTGGTGGCTGTTTAATTAATATGTTGCAGGGGGATTATCTGGGGGAAACACAGCCAAAAACCGAACAGTTAAGCATTCCGGGGTTAGAAGTTAATTAATTTTGACTAAAAGTAAATAGCGCTTGCTGAATAAATGTGAAATGTAGGCAAGGTAAGGGTTTTAGGGATCGTCGCCCGTACTTTTTCAGCAAACCCTAACTATTCGTAATCACTGACACGCAAAAACTATTGATTTAGGATAAGTAGGGAGGCACAATTATTTGTAGGATGGGTTAGCGGTAGCGTAACCCATGCGGGCGTTGGGTTTCATGCCTCAACCCAACCTACGTTCTGACACGCAAAAACTATTGATTTAGGATAACAAATACAATTATAATACTTTTGAATCACCGATAACTGTTTCAGTTTTATTGTTAGATGGTATAGGGAATCTCAATAAATGGATGTTGATTGAGATCAAAATCTTGGGTATTACGAGTGACTAATTTGAGATTATAGTAAAGGGCGATCGCTGCTTGAATGGCATCGGGCAATTTCCATTGAATAACCTTTTTGTTAGGCTGTTTGGTTGCCTTTTTTTTGATTTGTTCACGACGGATTTGAATGACTAAATCAGTGATGTTGATATCTAAATCTATCAGGGGAAAATGGTTTAACAACTCTCCTGCTTTGTCAAAGGAATTATCATCATCAAAACCAATGAGAACTTCGGCTTTAGTAATGACAGAAGTGAGCTTTTAGATAAACTGTAGCTTGGGTAATACCATTAAAATGGTCGATTAAAATACAGGAGTCTATTAATCGTTTCATATCCACTCCTCCCGAATTTTTTGCTGATATTCTAAGCCATCTCCTTTAGTCCAGATTGCCTGGGTTTTATCTAATAAGGCTTCAAAATCGGCTTCTGTCTTTTCATCCTCAACTACTTGAATGTTAATGGCTAACTTTGTTCCTGCTTTAAAGGGTAAGTTAGAGAGGATAATCTTCTGAGAATGATCGATGATTAAATAGGTTTGATAACTATTCATAATTATTGACAAGCAAAAACTATTAATTTAAGTAGGTAGGCACAATTATTTGTAGGATGGGTTAGCGGTAGCGTAACATAATCGGGCGTTGGGTTTCATGCTTCAACCCAACCTACGTTCATTTTATATTTAATTCCACCCACCCACTTAGGACAACAAATACAATTATAATACTTTTGATTTTTATATCTCGTTCCCAGGTTCTACCTGAACTAATAACTGTTCACTGAATCAAGGGTTCTCTCTGAATATTACTTTAAGGCAGAGCCTTAAATATTCTGTTCCAAGGCTCTGCCTTGGAACAAGAGAAAAACAAGAAAAAATTTAGGGTAGGGGCGAAGCATTCGGATAGTAAATTTACGGTTTCAGCGATAGGTTATTGCCCGAATGCTTCGCCCCTACAAGCATTATGGGTTTGATAACTATTCATAATTATTGACAAGCAGAAACTATTGATCCAGGATAACAAAGACAATTATAATACTTTTGAATCACCGATAACCGTTGCAGTTTCATTGTTCTTAATAAAACTTAATATACTTCAATTTTCTCAAAAAAATCGACTGGCCTTTACAGGACTCGGATTAATGGGACTTCGCAAGAAACGTTAATCCAATAGTTAGGGTTTGCCGAAAGAAGCTAGATACAATTGAGTAACGCACAGAAAACGGGTTTCTCCGAGAAACCCGTTTTCTACTCATGCACTCATGCAAAAAGGGGAATAAATAATCAGTCTTTAATAACCAGATTTAGTATAACTACTTCTTGCATGAGTGCCTATCCTCAGCCAGAAATTGATTTTGTCCGATTTTACTGTCTGGAGTCTGTAGGGTTGATTCATGAATCAACCCTACCCCACTAGAAATTGATTTTGTCCGATTTTACTGTGCGGGGGGAATAACTTCTAACGGAATACTTTCAGTTTCTCCATCTTTAGATGGATTGACATCCGGACTTTTTTCTGCATCTGGAGTTTTTTCCACCGCTTTGGTTTCTGAGGTGGGGGGATTTTCGGGGGGTACTTCTGGACTGGGGTTCTTTTCCGGGATGGGAGTGAATTCCACCGGGGTTTCGCTTTCAGGAGACGGGGAAACTTCGGGGGAAGGTTCGCTATTGCGGGTAGTTTCCGCGGGAGTTTCTTCTATCCGGGGAGATTCTGGGGTAGTTGCAGGGGTAGTTGCGGGGGTGTCTTCCCTGGTTTTTTGTTCTTCCTGGGGACAAGCTGCCGATTCTAAACCGAGATGACATCGGACTTCCTCCCGTCCCAAAGATACGGCAATTCCCGACACCGACATTAACAAAGCTAGGATGGGTAAGATATTGTTCATAAAATTAGACTTGATTCTACTCCTCGACATCACATTGTCTATTTTAGATAGGATCGAACTGATATTGAGAACCCTTTGGCCCCTCATTGCCGCGATTAGCGCGTACTAGGGGAACTTGGTTAAAAATATTAAAATCCGTGGTGCTTCCCTGCAAGGTGATTCCTCGATTTAAAGTTTCGACTACAGTAGCACGGTCAGAACTTTTAGCGATCGCTTCTCCTAATACTTTCATGCTATCGTAGGCGGTAGCAGTACGCCAACTGACGCGACCGCGCCAACTTTTCAGCGCATCCTTGGCAAAAGGATCCGTTGCTTGGAAACTCCAAGGTACTGCTAGAACTAATCCGTCGATGCTATCCGCTCCTTGAATAAGTATATCGGGTGTATAAAGTTCATTTCCGCTTAATAAGAGCATTCCAGACGATTCTTGGGCAATAGCCACGGCTTGATCGATGCGATCGCCGTCTTTACTCAAGGCCAAAAATACCACCCTAGCGCCGGCTTGTTTGGCCTGATCTATGGCGGTTTTAGCGTTAAAATTGGCTTTGGTTGTGTCTATTGCCTTAACTATCTTGCCTCCCGGTTCTTTGATCGCTTTAGCAAAGGAATCCTTTAATTTTTGACTATAGGGACTATCGGAATTATAAAACAGAACCACTGACGGAGAATTCTCTTGCTGACTAGCATAATTAGCCAAAGTTTTGGCCACTGCTTCCAGATAACTGCCTAAAACTTCCTGAGATTTATCCTTAAGGGGAATGGTTTTCAGGGTTGCATTTCCCGTTTGACTGACACTGGTAGTCAGGGGAGAAAGAATCGCTAATCCTTCTTTTTCGTAACTTTCAATCGCTTTTTGACTAAAAGGATCGATTCCGTGGCCCATAACTGCCAAAACTTGACCGGATTGAATCAGATCATCGGCTATCGCTTTTGATTGTAACCCACCGCCATCATTAGCGATAACTATTTCCAAAGGATTACCCGGATTAGAATTATTAAACTCCTCTTGATACCTGGCCACACCTCGGAGAATTTCCTTAGCGCTGTTGGGGTCGTTAGCGATGGGGACAACAACGGCTATAGTCTTTTGATTACCTTTTTGTCTAGCTTTGGCGTTATTGTAATAGATTTTGCCCTCCGGATCGTTTGCTTGGGGAGTGGCTGCTAGTTGGTAAGCTGCGATCGCATTTGCCCAATCTTCCTTTTTAAAGGCCGCTGCGCCTTTTTCTTTGTTAGGAGTGGAATTAAGCAGTATTTTCTCACCTTGGCTAAATAAATCGGGATTTTTAGCCGTATTACTCACAAAAGTTGCCTTGGGTTGCTTGTCTGGGGTTTCTTCTGGTGTAACTTGGGAAGTATCGGGTTTGGGAATGAGCATTTGCAATAGACTCCAACCCCCTAAACCTGCGGTTAAAGCGGTAATTATCAAAGCGAAGGGAAGTAACCAGTTCGATTTTCGGCCGACTTTAGTTGTACCCCCCGGGGAGACCACCACCGTGGTTTTAACCGTCGTTGTGACGGGATCCATCGCTTCCCTAGGTAGGCCACAGATAGGACAATCAGGAGTAGTATTTTCGCAGGGTTCATGACCTCCCGCAATCGCTTGCGGATAAGTTTTACCATCTTTAGGGATACCGTCACATTGCCAAGTAGTCATAATCAGTTATCAGTTATCAGTTATCAGTTATCAGTTATCAGTTATCAGTTATCAGTTATCAGTTATCAGTTATCAGTTATCAGTTATCAGTGGGTAAGTTATCAGTGGGTAAGTTATCAGATTTGAGTTTTAAGTGAGCAGTATGTGTTAAGTGAGCAGTATTAAATAGCAGTTTCTTGCCATCTTTTCACTGTTTACTGATTACTGTTTACTGTTTACTGGTCACTGTTTACTGATTACTGTTTACTGATCACTGTTTACTGTTTGAGGACGTTGTCGTAAGCTTTGGAAATAGAGGCCACCGATAAGCAGTAAAAAGAGGATATAAGCAACAATTTGACTGATATAGAGGTTTTGACGATAACCAAACAGAGATTTAAGGAGGAGTCCGGGGAAAGTGCGATCGCTCAAAATTTGGGAACCGTCCCAAACTTGAAAACCGAGAAGACAGGAGGAGGGGAGAGAAGGACAGAAATTGCGATAAAAAGGGTCAATTTCACTTAAAAGACTGATTCCTGCGTCGATATGTTTCAAAACACCGATGAGTAATCCCGCAACGATTAAGAGGAGGAAAGTCCCCATAATTTGGAAAAAGAGACGGATATTAATTTTTACTCCCCCTGCAAATAGGAGAGTTCCCAACAAGGTTGCGACACTTAACCCCGCTATCGCACCGAAGGTTTGTATCTGCCAATCTTTTTGGAATTGGGCCAGGATAAAGAGGACAGTTTCAAATCCCTCCCGCAAGACAGCGATAAAAACGAGCAGAAAAATCGCTTTTCCTGCCCCATTTTTCGCTTTTAAACCCGCTTTTACCGCACTTTCTACCTCAGATTTCAAAGATTTGGCCTGTTGAGTCATCCAAATTAACATCCAACTCAACATCAAAACGGCAATCAGTCCAAAAGTGGCGGCCAGTAATTCCTTGAGCATTGGTACGAATGGACTAGGAGAGGCATCCACTTGCAAAAGGATTCCCCCTAGCAAAATACCGACTAAAACACTAGCGACCACTCCCGCACCAATACCACGATACACCCATGAGTTAAGTTGCGATCGACCCGATTTTTGTAAACAAGCGAGGACAATTCCCACCACTAAAGCGGCCTCGAAACCTTCCCGGAGAGTGATGATAAAAGTGGGTAAAGCGGAACTAAGATTCATAAGCTAGTGGATAAACTCTAGCTTTGATCCTAGCTCAAGCAAAATCCCGCAGCATCTTGCGAATTTCCAGATTGTGTAATTCTTCTTGTCCGATCATACCGCGAGCGAATTCTTCTAGGTAAATACTGGCATCTTCGACGGTTTCTAGGAGTGCTTTGTACAAATCAAGGGATTTTTTCTCATGATTGAGGCTCTCACTCAAGATTGCTTTGATATTGTGTTCATAGCTTTCCTCGATTGGGGCAATTTTTAAGCTAGGATGACCTTCTAAACCGGTGAGAATTTCCCCAACTTGTTGCGCGTGGGTGAGGGATTCCGTGGCCTGAGTCTGGAAAAATTGGACGATGGGGATGCGATGGGGACCTGTCACCATCAGGGAATAGTGGGTGTAACGGACAACTCCCGCTAGTTCAAATTCCATGATTTCGTTCAGTTGTTCGATGGTTTTGTCTCTGTCTAGTTCTCGCATAAGATTCTCAATAATTTTTCTCTAATTGCAATTGTAGCTAATCCAAACCGGCTAAATGAATCTAAAAACCTTGTTGGCTAATATCTTTAGGCTTTTTTGCCATCAAAAAAGTGCCAGCCATTTGAGCAATCCGGGGGAAGTTTTAGGCACTTTTTCCCTGAAAATGCCTAAAATCCCACACACCCCAGGACAAACCCTTTCAGCAAACCCTAGGTGCTGCAAAAAGACTTTAGCTGGGGGAATAGCAACTCAAGAGGTCATTAAAGGTTTCATTTTGCCTTAAACCATCGAAAACAAAGTTATTACGCGCTAATTCGCCACATATATCCGGTTCTATGTCTAGAGCTTCCCGTAAACAGTTGATCGCTTTTTCTTGTTGACCGAGGGCGGCATAACAGCAGGCGAGATTATACCACGCATAGCGATCATCTTGATCGATTTTTAACAATTCTTCATAACAGGCGATCGCTTCTGGTAAACGCTGTAATTCCTGTAGGATCACACCCTGTTGATACCAGGACCAGTAATCTTGCGGTCGGATATCGAGGGCGGTACGATAATTAAATAAAGCCTCTTGGGGATTGCCCCAATCCCGGAAAGCGTCGCCGCGACGATACCAAGCCCAATAATCCCGGGGTCGCGCCCCTAGGGCCAAGTCATAAAAAGT
Source organism: Microcystis sp. BLCC-F209 (assembly GCF_041928595.1). Classification (NCBI taxonomy): domain Bacteria; kingdom Bacillati; phylum Cyanobacteriota; class Cyanophyceae; order Chroococcales; family Microcystaceae; genus Microcystis; species Microcystis sp. BLCC-F209. The sequence continues at coordinate 3,552 of NZ_JBHFLL010000283.1, read as the reverse complement.
GATAGCGCGTTCGTAATTTTTCAGCAATCGATAGGCCTCCCCTTGCCGGTAGGCTGCCCAATAGTCCCCCGGACTATGACTTAGGGCCCGTTGAAAACAAGCGATCGCTTTTTGGTAGTCCTTTAATTCCTGTAGATAAACACAACCTTGATCGTACCAAGCCCAATAGTTATCATCCTTTACCTGTGCGGCGTTAGCATAACTTTCAGCCGCTTCTTCATACATTCCCAAGTCTTCTAGTATCATACCCCTTTTGTACCATGCCCAATAATCATCTGGATAATATTCTAAGGCTTTTTCGTAGCTGATTAAGGCTCCAAAATAGTCCATTCTTTCTTTTAAAATATTGCCTTGGTCATACCAGTCCCGATAGGTATCTGGACGGCATTCGAGCGCTCGATAGACAGTGAGTAGATAGGTCATAGTTATTAATCTTTAACGGAGGCAGGAGTCAGGAGTCAGGAGGCAGGAGAATTAAGAATGAGCATTAATTAGGGCTGGCTGAATAAATGTGAAATGTAGGCAAGGTAAGGGTTTTGTGGCTTTACGAGCGAAACAGGTGCCAGATTTTGAGAGAATCATGCTTCAAAACCTTGTGTCTTCATCGGCCCGCGTCCTGTAGGGGCGAAGCATTCGGGCAATAACCTATCGGTGAAACCGTAGATTTTCTATCCGAATGCTTCGCCCCTACTTTTTGCCGCAAACCCTAATTAGAGCCGTCAGTCTTATCAGTTATCAGTTATCAGTTATCAGTGGGAGTGTTGGGTGAGCAGTGGGTGCTTTTTCCCTGAAAATTAGGTAGTTGACCACCTGAAAATCGATAAAACCCCACACCCTACACCCCACACCCCACACCCTGCCCCCAGGAAAAGCTTTTTGCCGCAAACCCTAGTTATACTTTTAGAACAGATTCAGATCTGTTAAAGCGCCGAGACTGCTAGAGGAGACTAACTTGGCGAATTTGCCGAGAATTCCCGTTTTATAGCGTGGGGGACGCGGTTGCCAATGGTGACGACGACGGGTTAATTCTTCCTCCGATACATTTAAACTCAAGAGACGCTGACGAGCATCAATAGTGATTTGATCCCCCTCCTCGACTAGGGCAATTGTACCACCCACCGCCGCTTCTGGAGCGACGTGACCGACCACCATGCCATAGGTTCCCCCGGAAAAACGACCATCGGTAATTAATCCCACGGAATCCCCTAAACCGGCGCCGATAATTGCCGAAGTGGGGGCTAACATTTCCCGCATACCCGGTCCGCCTACTGGTCCCTCGTAACGGACAACCACCACATCCCCGGCTTGAATTTTTCCGGCTAAAATTGCCTCTAAACAGGTTTCTTCCGACTCAAACACCCGCGCGGGTCCGGTGATGACCGGAGTTTTCACGCCGCTGATTTTGGCCACGGACCCCTCCGTGGCCAGATTTCCTTTTAAAATGGCTAAATGACCCTCTTTATAGACAGGATTGCTAAAAGGACGGATAACATCTTGGCCTGAGGGCGGTTGGTCGGGAATATCGGCTAAAATCTCGGCGATAGTCTGACCGCTAATGGTGAGGGCATCCCCGTGGAGTAAACCATTAACCAGGAGAATTTTCATCACTTGGGGAATACCGCCGGCTTTATGCAGATCTACGGTAACGTAACGCCCGGAGGGTTTAAGATCGCAGATAACTGGTACACGCTGGCGGATGGTTTCAAAATCATCGATCGATAATTCTACCCCGATGGTGCGGGAAATGGCTAAAAGGTGCAGGACAGCGTTAGTGGAACCTCCCACCGCCATAATTACCGAAATGGCGTTTTCAAAGGCTTTACGGGTCAAAATTTGGCTAGGGAGAATCTGTTTTCTAACCGCCTCGACCAAAACCTTGGCCGATTCTTCGGTACTATCGGCTTTTTCCGCATCTTCGGCGGCCATGGTTGAGGTATAGGGTAAACTCATCCCCATGGCTTCAAAAATGGAAGACATGGTATTAGCAGTAAACATTCCACCACAGGAACCGGCCCCGGGGCAAGCGTTGCGTTCAATTCCGATGAGGTCTTCTTCACTGATTTTACCGGCGCTGTACTGTCCCACGGCTTCAAAGGAACTGACCACGGTTAAATCGCAATCTTTGTAGCGCCCCGGTTTAATCGTGCCACCATAGACGAAAATAGCGGGAATATTCATCCGGGCCATGGCAATCATTGCCCCCGGCATATTTTTGTCACAACCCCCAATAGCGAGGACTCCATCGAGACTTTGACCATTACAGACGGTTTCAATGGAATCGGCGATTACCTCCCTAGAAACGAGAGAATATTTCATCCCTTCTGTTCCCATGGAAATCCCGTCACTAATGGTGATAGTCCCGAAAAGTTGCGGCATTCCCCCCGCTAATCTGGTGGCTGCTTCGGCACGCATTGCTAAATCATTAATTCCCATGTTACAGGGGGTAATGGTGCTAAATCCGTTAGCGATGCCGATGATTGGTTTGCTAAAGTCCTCATCCCCAAAACCTACCGCTCTTAACATGGCCCGATTCGGACTGCGTTGGGTACCTTGGGTAACAATGCGACTTCTGTAGTTATCTGCCATAACTTTATCTTTCTCCAATGGCGGCTTATGTGTGCGATCGCTGCTCAAGTTCTCCAATCGCACCTTTATTTCTATTTTCTGACTTTTGGCCGCTCTGAGCAGGTTTTAGGACAGCCCATCTCTAAAGAAAATATAAAACTGCGGGATGATTCAGGGGACAGCTATCGGAAATCAGGATTATCGCAACCCTAAATTCGTGTCAGCCACCGATCTAACCAGACGCGAGGATATCGCCCCCCTCGACAACCCGGACGTATTAGCCCAACTGCTTGCGGCCAAGCGCTCGCCCCGGACGCGACACGCTTATGCGGGGGATTTAAACCCACATTCCGCACCCTCAACTGTCACATAAGCTGTCCCCCTCCAGAGACTTGAGTAAAAATACTTAGCTGGTGAAGGTTTTCTCGGTGGCCGCTAGGGGGGTCTTGAGACCCATAATTATGAAAAAATAGGAATTGTTGAAAAACTTAGGCAGTGGGCTGTTCGACCATGAATCAATCAACAGAAATTGAAGTCAAAAATCTAGACCATCTGGGATTAGTAGCCGGAATTATCGATGAAATAGGAATCGTTGAAATTATCAACGAACAAGTCTCAATTGAGCGAGGAGAAATTGTCACAGCGGGCTGAGAGGGGGACAAGCGAGCTAGAAGGTAGATAGGGCAAGCGATATCGCTCTTTGTCCTTTGATGTAATCTTTCAACCGATAGCGGCTAATTTGCATTAGCTCTTCTATATTTTTTGGGAACATTTGATGTAGCTGGAGCCAATGATAGAGATGTTGACCCACATAAAAACTGCTGTGTCTGCGTTGACCTTTATATCTTTTGGCTCTCCCAGCTTTGGTGGGTAAAATGTATTCTAAGATACATTTCTCAAGAGCGAGGGGGTGGAACGAACCACAAAGACACAAAGGACACAAAGATCGATCGATCCTATGTCAATTAAACTTATCACACAGAACCT
>NZ_JBHFLL010000282.1:0-5167 GCF_041928595.1 Microcystis sp. BLCC-F209 | reverse complement strand
AAATCCTTATCTGGCAAGAGACTTAATTGATTAGTTCGCTCTAGATCAAAAACAATTGACAAAAATCGCCAAATGTCTTTCTCTATAAGAGTTTCATTCTTTATAATCCTGTACGTTGCATAAGACAAACCGAAGAACCATTATTGTTCAATCTTGGCATTGATTAGGATACATAATTGATACTTTTGGTAAAATTTACTAACTATAAAACCAATCATGTAAGAAACTATCAGTATAGACCTCGTTTCCACACAGAAACCAGAAGAGCCAATAAATTTCCGCAGTAACAAATATTGTCTAATGATCTGACCAGCTTATTGAAAAGTAATTTAATATCTTATAATTGTATCTAGGGATTTTTTAGAAGATGAAGCAATGGGAATTTTAAAAAAAATTTCAATTTCATCTGGTCGTAAATAGCGACAGCTTTGTGGAACTCTAAAATTTACAATTTGTGATCTTAACTCTTCAAGCTTTATAGGTGCCGAGAAGGTTATAATTTCCTTCAATACCAAGCAATGTCCTGATGAAATACCGTCATAATAGTTCATAAATTCCTCATAAGATATACATCCTTCTTTCCCTTTTAATTTCCATAAATTTTCTACTGTATCATTAATGATCTCATCAATAATAAATTTTCCTACTAAGGCTTTTTGTGGAGATGAAGAATATATAAAAACTTGATCTCCCTTTTTGATAGATGAGTACATTGATCGGCGAAATTCTGCCGTTTTTTCTCCTTTTAATATTTTCTCAACGTATTTGGGTTTAATCGACATTAGAATAGTTTTATGTAACATAGAATGTTCTCTTAATTTAAAATTTGCATACCCTTATTATACAATGTTTCAAATTCTGATCTAGAAATTTTATAAGGAGAGGGAAATGTGACTTTGTTATTGAGTATTTGCTGAATACTCTGTAGAGGGATTGGTGATTTAAGCAATTCTGTATAGCTAAAACGAATGGCCATGATTGTATTATCAATATTATTTTTGGCAATTTTTAAAATTTGCTCAAAATCGTAGACTCCTAACCGCCTAAATTGACGATATAATTCTTTGGGGATTCCAATAATAATTTCATCGATTTTGGAACAAGCTCTTAAACTTTGAGTACCTATATACTTTGGATCATCACTAATATACCAGAGAACACGACTAGGAGCAGATAATCCACCAGAGTTACGAACAGAACGATAGTAAACGGCTTCACAATTAAACGCTAAATCTTTTCTTGCTCCAAATATTGTTTGATTAGCTAATTCCGAATCAAATAAGTCTACCGCCCATTTAGCTTGAATTGGAATAATAAAACTAGGAATCTCTGCATCAAAGATTTTACAAGGATGAAACAATCGTTCAATATAAGTTGCTGTATTCCTATCATTTATAGAACTATCTTGTAAAATCTCTATAGGTTTGGATAAAATATTTGTATTAAAAATTGATTCTGAGTTTAACCCATTTAACTTTTTAGTTAATTGTAGAGTTGTTCCTGAAAAAACTAAGTGATGTTTTATCCATTCTTCCCCATCTTGAACAAATAGAGTATCTTGAATAGATTGAATAATATCTTTGTCAAGGTACTGATCAGTAATTCTTGTTGATAATCTTTCTTTGTTGGATGCTTCTAAAATAAATATTGAGAGCAAATGTAATATAATTGCTTTTCTCATTTTACCAATATTATTATTGACACGAAGCAAAGGAATTGTTAATTGATTTTTTTCTGACCAATCATACACAAATAGTGCTATATAATTACTACTTAATTGTTTGTTATTAGCATGATCTAAGACAACAAAACAATTAAACTCATTTGGACTGGCCAGAAATCCTTGTAAATAATTTTTAAACTCATTTTTTTTCTCCCTTTGTCCTGACATTAGAAATTGTTCCAATAACTGCTTTTGTTCTCCTTCTTTTATCAGTCGTTTTTCTATAGTAGTTCCTGCGAGGCGTACAGGTTGATATTCAGATGTTCTCAATAAGTTATCTAGTTTTATAATTAAGTCTGTAGGACATAAAATTTGAATTGAAAACTTATCATAAAGTATAGATTCTAGCTCAAGTAACTTTGTATCTCGTGTAACGAAAATCTCTGACTCAGAAGCAATAGCTCTTGCCAATTGTCTTAAATCAGATTTATCCTGATCTGTTTGTGGTGTAGAACAGATTTTAAGAAGTTCTAAATGCACTGGGTCAAATTCTGAATGAGAGCAAGAAACTTTGCAAAATTTACTGGCGTATTCTTGAGCTTTACGTCTACAATTATCATCTTTCTTGCGATTGATTTCATTATTAATTTCTTCAGTTAAAAATATTTCAATTTCTTCCTGTAGCCAATCTGAAAGCAAATAATTAGATTCTTGACATTCGCTATCATAATAGGGATCTGTCATGAAGTCAAAGAAAATATTGGCATCAATAACAACTTGAATCTTAGACTTGTTTTTTTCCTCGATTAGCTCTTTGATTAATGGAGGGATTGTATGCTCTAAATCCCAAGTTGTCAATAAATGTCCTTCTGCACTTTTTCCGGGTTTTTCCGATTTGGCAATAAATCCAAAACTTGACCACATTGAACTCAAGTTATAATCCATGCGACAATCAAAAACAATTCCATAAAGTTGCTGTTTTTGGGTTTTGTCAATCAGGTGTTCAACTAATTGTCTGGCAACACCTTTTCTTCTAAAATTTTCATCAGTACATAAATGTATTATATGTGCTTTGTTAGTCTTTTGCTTAATTCTATACATTAAATATCCAACACATTTTTGGTCTAGACTAATGGCCGCTAAGATATGTCCTTTATCTGCATGATCTATAAATCCACCTTCAGGCATAAAACCCAAAGTCTTAGAGTTTTTACGACCCAACTCTTGTATTTTTTTTAAATATGTTGATCCATTTTCAATTGCAATAATTTCAACTTTCATAAAGAAATATAAAATTAAAATGTTGATTATTTATGAGTTGACTAAATTACTATATAAACATAGTAATTTAGCCTAATTTTTCTGCTAATTCTAACCAGCGATCGGTTAAATTATCAATTTTTTGACTCAATTGAGCTAATTCTTCGGTCAGCGCGGTTATTTTGGTAAAATCTTCTAGGGGTTCTCCATAAAGTACCTGTTCAATTTCAGCTTTTTTTGCTTCTAAAATTGGTATTTGTTTTTCGATGTCTTCGTATTCTTTTTTCTCTTTAAAAGAGATTTTCTTATTGACGGGTGACGGAGAAGCTTTAACAGTTTTTGGGGTGACTCTTTTTTCTTTGGGTTCCTCCTCCTCTTTTTTCTGATCGAGATAAAGGGAATAATTACCCGGATATTGACGGATATTACCCCCGGTTTCAAAGGAAAAAATAGTATCAACTACTCGATCGAGAAAATAGCGATCATGGGAAACAACAATCACACAACCGTTAAAGTCCTCTAAATATTCTTCTAAAATTGCTAAAGTCTGCACATCGAGATCATTGGTGGGTTCATCTAAGATTAAAACATTAGGCGCACTCATCAAAACTCGTAGTAAAAATAAGCGTCTTCTTTCCCCTCCAGAAAGTTTATAAATTGGTGCATACTGTTGATCGGGAGGAAAGAGAAATTTTTCTAACATCTGGGAAGCGGTGATGACGCTGCCGTCTAGGGTTTTGACTAATTCGGCCACACTTTTCAGATATTCGATTACTCTTTGATTTTCGTTAATATTGAGATCATCGGATTGTTGATCGAAGTAACCAATATGAATAGTGGAACCGATGTCAACTGTGCCTGAATCGGGGAGAATTTTCCCGGTAATAATATCCATGAGAGTAGATTTTCCTACCCCATTACTGCCAATAATACCGATGCGATCTTCGGGAGTAAAAATATAGGTAAAATCTTTAATTAAAGTGCGATCTCCGTAAGCTTTCGAGATCTTTTCTACTTCAATAACTTTTTTGCCGATGCGTCTTCCTGCGGTGGCAATATCGACTTTTCCCTCCACCTGTTTAAATTCCTTATTACCCATTGCCTGAATGCGATCAATCCGCGCTTTTTGTTTGGTACTGCGCGCTTTTGGTCCCCGGGATAACCATTCTAATTCCCGTCGCAAAACTCCCGCGTGTTTGCGTTGACTACTGGCGATCGATTCTTCCGCTAAGGCTTTTTTTTCTAGATAATAGGCATAATTACCAGAATAAGTAGATAAGTCTCCCCGATCGATTTCAATGATGCGATTAGTCACTCGATCGAGAAAATAGCGATCGTGAGTAATTAATAATAATCCTCCCCGAAAACGGGACAAATAACTCTGTAACCACTCCACGGAAAGCGCGTCTAAATGGTTGGTGGGTTCATCCATCAATAAACAGTCAGGATCGGCTAAAAGTGCGGTAGCGATGGCGATTCTTTTGCGATATCCCCCCGATAAATCTCCCACGCGAGCATTAAAATTATCGATACCCAGTTTACTTAAAATAACTTTAGCATTGGTTTCTAAATCCCAGGCGGCAAGTTTATCAATTTGTTGCGAAACCCTTGACAAACGCTCCATAATAGTATCCAGATTTTCTGGCTCATGGACAAGGCGATCGGACAATTCCTCGTATTCCTTAATTAAAGTCATACTTTCGCCACTATCGGCGAAAACCTGCTCTAAAACCGTTTTATCGTCGTCTAGCTCCGGTTGCTGGGGTAAATAGACGATTTTCATCCCGGAATTGATTTGAATTTCGCCACCATCGATCGATTCTAAACCGGCGATCATTTTCAATAGGGTCGATTTTCCCGATCCATTCGTACCGATCAGGCCGACTTTATCGCGATCATCGAGGCTAAAACTGGCATCTTTGAGAATTTCCTTGATACCGAAGTCTTTTTTGAGCGATCGAACCGTCAGCAGTGTCATGATTTCTGGGAATAATCCTTCTTTTCTAGTTTGACATACTCCCACCGTCAAGCTATGCTGTGACGGGGGATTCTTTCTACATTGTTGTTAGAAATTCCGGCGTTCCTGATTTGAGGTATGAATCTTCGGCTCTCTTAGGTTTGGTGGGCAAAATGTATTCTAAGATACATTCTTCCTAGCGAGCGAGTGGAAGGAACCACAAAGACACAAAGGACACAAAGATTGATCGATCCTATATAAGTTAAACTTATCACACAGAACCTAGA
>NZ_JBHFLL010000281.1:0-7127 GCF_041928595.1 Microcystis sp. BLCC-F209 | reverse complement strand
TTGTGTGATCTCGCGTAGCGAGCGCGTTGCGACCAGTTTAACTTATATAGTAGTGATCGATCTCTGTGTCCTTTGTGTCTCTGTGGTTCCCCTTCCACTCACTTGCCCGCAAAACTGTATCTTAGAATACATTTTACCCACCAAATCGGGGAGAGCCACTGCTCTAGCTAATATCCTTAACAATAGGGTTAATTTAGCTAAACCTCCTGTAAAAGTAAGTTTTCGAGGCGCTATCTGGTCAAAATATCGAAAACCTTTATAATTCCTACTGATAACTTAGGAACTATGCAAACAATCTTTCAGCGCGTAGGCTACCTGTTGTTGTTCCTCGAAGCTTAAATCGGGGAACATAGGTAAAGATAACACTTTTTCGCTGGCCAATTCAGCCATGGGTAAATCACCTTTTTTATAGCCTAAATACTGATAAACCGGCTGTAAATGTAGGGGAATCGGATAATAAACCATAGATAGGACATCTTTTTCCTGCAAAGCTGCCCGAATTTGGTCACGATTTTCCGTTAGGATTGTGTACTGATTCCAAACGTGCTTACCCCCGGCTAAAGCGGCGGGTAAAGTGATATTAGGCAAAGGTTGCAGTAATTCCCGATAACGTTGGGCAATCTCGATCCGTTGATTATTCCAAAAATCGAGATATTTCAGCTTAATTTGCAAAATAACCGCTTGAATGGCATCTAAGCGGCTATTCACCCCGATTACCTCATGGAGATAACGCACCTTGCTGCCGTGTTCTTTAATCATGCGAATTTGTGCCGCTAACTCGGGGTTATTGGTGGTAATTGCGCCACCATCGCCACAACCGCCTAAATTTTTGGTGGGAAAGAAGCTAAAACAGCCAATATCGCCGATACTCCCCACTTTCTGCCCATGCCATTCTGCTCCCGTTGCTTGAGCGCAATCCTCAATCACCAATAAATTATGGGAACGAGCGAAATTTACCACCTCAGACATATTGACAGATTGCCCAAAAAGGTGTACTGGGATAATCGCTTTAGTCTGGGGAGTAAGCGCTTTTTCCAACAGTGCCACATCGAGGTTAAAAGTATTAATATCGATATCGACAAAAACCGGCACTGCCCCGACTAAATTAATCGCTTCGGCGGTGGCAATAAACGAAAAAGTAGAAGTGATGACTTCATCCCCCGCTTGAATACCGAGGGCGCGCAGTGCCAGATAAAGGGCATCGGTTCCCGAATTACAGGCGACACAATCGCTAACACCATGATAGAGGGCAAATTGTCGTTCTAATTCGCTCACAGCTTCACCGCCAATGTAGCGCCCAGAACGGAGGATTTCTAAAACGGCATGGTTAGCTTCTTCGCTGATGACTTGGTATTGACGGGATAAATCGACGGGGGGAATTGTACTCACGCGCTTTCACTCAAATTAGAGACTAATCGGGATTTGTTGGCGAAAAGAAGGAATAATTAGTCAAAAATAATTATAAACTTGCTATTTATAGATGAAGTACCCTTGTAATTTGTTTCTTTTATTTTTATGGATGGATTAGTAGAACTAAATCTGGTGGATTTGGGTTGGGCTTTGGGGATGATGGGCATTTGTTTACTCCTCTCCCGTTGGTCAAATTTAGCCCTAGAGGGACAATTATTATTAGCGACCGGTCGCTCGATCCTGCAATTATTAGTGGTAGGCTACGTTATCGCCGTTATTTTTTCCCTCGATAATCCTCTAGCAGTGCTGGGGATTTTGGCAGTGATGATGACTATCGCGACTATTGTTGCTAAAAATCGCATCGATAGCCGAGATAAAGGCTTATTACCCCTAGTTTTCGGCTCTTTATTGATTAGTAGCTGTCTAACTTTAGGTTATGCGATCGCTTTAATTATTCAACCAGAACAATGGTACTCACCCCAATACTTAATTCCCTTGACGGGGATGGTGTTAGGGCAAGCGATGAATAGTGCCTCTTTAGCCGGGGAAAGATTAAGCAGTGCGATTAAAAGTCACCGTTTAGAAATCGAAACCCATCTTTGTTTGGGGGCAACCCCTCAACAAGCGATCGCATCCTATCAAAAAGCGGCGATTCGAGCTAGTTTAATCCCCACCCTCAATCAGATGATGGTAGTGGGTTTAGTCAGTTTACCCGGAATGTTCACCGGACAGGTATTGGCAGGAAGTGAACCTTTAAACGCCGCTTCCTACCAGATACTGATCCTGTTTATGATTGCCCTAGCTAACCTAATCACCGCACAATTGGTGACAGAGGGAATCTATCGGCGCTTTTTCGGTGAGAATTTATCACTTATCAGTTGAAAGGAATCGGGGGGCGGGGGTTAGGGTTTTAGGGTGTTGGGGTGTTAGTTGAATTCCCCCATTCCACCATTTCCCTATCCCCTAACGGCCAAAAATTAGGCCTTCCACTTGCTGGCAACGACTTCAGCGAGATCAACCACCCGTTGGGAGTAACCCCATTCGTTATCGTACCAAGCGATAACTTTTACCATATCGCCACCCATCACCATGGTGAGACTAGCATCAACGATCGAGGAGGCATCAACACCGCGATAATCAGAGGAAACGAGAGGTAAATCATTATATTCGAGAATTCCTTTCAAAGAATTTTCCGAAGCTTCTTTGAGGACTTCGTTTACCTGTTCCGCGATCGTGCTTTTTTCCACTTGCGCCACTAAATCCACCACAGAAACGTTAGGAGTGGGTACCCGCAGAGCGATACCGTTAAGTTTCCCTTTCATTTCCGGGATAACTAAGGCTACAGCCTTGGCGGCGCCGGTGGAGGTGGGAACGATGTTAACGGCGGCGGCGCGAGCGCGACGCAGATCCCGGTGACTAGCATCCAGAATCCGTTGATCACCAGTGTAACTGTGGGTGGTGGTCATCGTCCCTTTGATGATGCCGAAGTTTTCGTGAATCACTTTAACGACAGGAGCCAGACAGTTGGTGGTACAACTGGCATTACTGATGACGTTGTATTTATCGTGTTCGTATTCGTCAGCGTTGACACCAACCACATAGGTTCCCACACCCGAACCTTTACCCGGTGCGGTAATGAGGACTTTTTTAGCTCCTGCGACAATATGCTTAGAAGCGCCCTCTTCATCGACGAAAACACCGGTAGCCTCGATAATCAGATCTACACCCCATTCTGCCCAGGGCAGATTGAGGGGATTGCGATCGGAATAACATTTAATAGTTTTACCGTTAACAATTAAAGAATTATCATCGGCATCGATATTAGCGTTAAGTTTGCCTAACATCGAGTCATATTTGAGCAGGTGAGCGTTACTCCGGGGATCGGATGTATCATTGATCCCCACTACCTCCAAGCCACTATTAGTCCTTCCTAACCAACATCTTAGGAAATTACGTCCAATCCGTCCGAAACCATTGATCGCTACTCTAATCACTGCTGCTTGCCCTCTACGTTTTAGTGCAATACATAAAAAAATAATTAATGTTCCCAATCATACCTTAAAGGTTGAACTTTGCGATCCCGATCGAAAATAATTTATTAGCTCACCATTGAGGAGACTCCGAGACAGGAGACTCCGAGACAGGAGACTATTTTTATTTATTCTCCCCACTCCCCACTCCCCACTCCCCACACCTCACACCCCACTTCCCACTCCCCACTCCTCGCAGCCTAGAAAAAAGGAATTGGGAGAAAAAATTTTAATTCTGCGTCAAGGATGTTGCAGGGGGACCGGGCAACATTTGGGAATTCTGGTCAAATGCCCCTATCATGAAGTTGACTTTACTACCGATCGAGTTTAAAACTTATATAATCGTGGGTCTGAGGAGTGAAAACAGTGAAAAAAGTTAAGTTTAACGGCCAACCTTTCCATTTTATCGGTATTGGCGGTATTGGGATGTCAGCCCTCGCTTATATCCTAGCCAAGCGCAATTTACCCGTGTCTGGCTCTGATTTACGTCCTACTCATATTACCCAACGGCTACAGGGAGCGGGAGCGCAGATTTTCCACCGTCAAGAGGCCAATAATTTAGCTGTATTTCATTCTCCGGTCCCTCAAAACAGTAGCCAAACAGTTCCGCAAGTAATCTGCTCCACGGCGATTAATGACCATAATAAGGAATATCAAGCGGCCAGAGACTTAGGATACCCAATTTTTCACCGTAGCGACGTTTTAGCGGCTTTAATCGCTGATTATGACAGTATCGCCGTTGCTGGAACCCACGGCAAAACCACCACTAGCAGCCTAATCGGTTACGTTTTGTTAGAAGCGGGATTAGACCCCACGATCATTGTCGGTGGTGAGGTGGACGCGTGGGAAGGTAACGCTCGTCTCGGTCAAGGTCGTTTTTTAGTGGCAGAGGCCGATGAGTCCGATGGTTCCCTGACCAAACACGCCCCGAAAATCGGCGTAATCACTAATATTGAGCTAGATCACCCGGATCATTACCATAATTTAAGCGAAGTTATCGATACTTTCCATGAATTCGCCCATCAGTGCCAGATTTTAGTCGCTTGTTTAGATTGTGACACGATCGCCGAGCATTTCCGTCCGACAATCAGTTATAGTCTCGATCCCGAAAAAGGTGCCGATTACACCGTCAGCGAGATTATCTATGAACAGGGAATGATGAAAGCTTCCGTCTGGGAAAAAGGCGGTTATCTTGGACAAATGGAAGTGAAAATCCCGGGGCAACATAATATTAGTAATGCTTTGGCAGTGGTTGCTATCGGACGTTATCTCGGTTTAGAATTTGCCGTTATTGCCGATGCGATCGCTACTTTTGCTGGGGCAAAACGCCGTTTTGAACACAAGGGAGAGGCAAACGGCATTACTTTTATCGATGATTATGCCCATCATCCTAGCGAATTGTTGGCCACGTTAGCGGCGGCAAAATTGAAGGTAGAAGGCAAACAGTACCAACGTTCGATCGCTATTTTCCAACCCCATCGCTACAGTCGCACCACTGCCTTTTTAGAGGAATTCGGCTCCGCTTTCAGTTCCGCCGATGTGGTAGTCTTAACGGATATTTATAGTGCTGGGGAAGTGAATATCAATCACGTCACCGGGCAGCAAGTGGTCGAACAGGTGAGAAAACACCATAAAAACGCCTACTATCACCCTGAATTGAGTTCTTTAGGTCAATTCCTGCTAGAAATTCTCCAACCAGGGGATCTGGCTCTGTTCCTCGGCGCTGGCAATCTCAATCAAGTTATCCCCGAAATGCTCTCTCTTTACCGTGAACAATTAGCAGTTAGAGTATAGGATTCAGTTATCAGTTATCAGTTATCAGTTATCAGATTTGAGTTTTTAAGTGAGCAGTATTAAATAAGTAGGGAGGCACAATTATTTGTAGGATGGGTTAGCGGCAGCGTAACCCCTGCGGGTGTTGAGTTTCATGCTTCAACCCAACCTACTTTCTGCTCCTTTGCTCCCCATCTCCCCAACCCCCAATTTATAATTCATAATTTATAATTTCCAATCCCTAAAACCCTATGATTAAATCCTCTGTTTCTCTAGCTGAGTTCACTTCCTACCGGGTGGGGGGAAGAGCGCAATGGTATGCCGAACCAGTTAATCTAGAGGAATTAAGAGAAGTGTTCGCTTGGTGGCGAGCGCAAGATTTACCTTTGAATGTTTTGGGGGCTGGTTCAAATTTACTGATCAGCGATCGAGGTTTACCCGGACTTGTCCTCAATACTCGCCATCTGCGATCGAGTTGTTTTGATGCCGAAACTGCTACGATTACAGCAGCGGCGGGGGAACCCCTGCCAAAAATAGCTTGGAGAGCGGCAAAACGGGGCTGGAAGGGCTTAGAATGGGCGGTGGGTATCCCCGGTACGGTGGGGGGTGCTGTGGTGATGAATGCGGGCGCACATACCTCCTGTGTGGCGGATCGATTAGTGCGGGCGCTGGTATTAAATCCCGATGGTCAGTTAGAAACTTTAAGCAAAGAAGATTTAAATTATAGTTATCGCAGTTCTTCTCTGCAAGGGAATCAACGTTTAGTTGTCGAAGCCACATTTCAGTTAGAAGCTACCGATAATTGTGAGGAAATAATGGCAATTACTACCCATAATTTACGCCATCGCAAAAGTACCCAACCCTATGATCGTCCCAGTTGTGGTAGTGTTTTCCGCAATCCTAAACCGCAATTTGCCGGGGCTTTAATTGAGGGAATGGGATTAAAAGGTTATCAAATTGGTGGGGCGCAAGTATCAGAATTACACGCTAATTTTATCCTGAATATTGGTTCAGCAAAAGCCTCGGATATTCTGCGTTTAATTCGTCATGTGCAGGAACAAGTGTTCGATCGCTGGTCTCTCTGGTTAGAACCAGAAGTGAAAGTTTTAGGGGAATTTGACGGGATTTAACTATTTTTCTCGATAACGGTTGAACTCAGCCGCGATGGGCTGGAGTGCGACAGCAGATATTTTTATAATCCTCTAGCATGGTGCGTTCCCCAAAAATCTATTGGTGGAGCAGTAGGAGCCACATTAGGGAACGCACCCTACAAGATTGCTATTTTTAATATATCTCGTGGGGGGTGCGTTACATTTAATTAACGCACCCTACGCGATCGCTGATCGCACTGATAGCCGTTTGACTTTGATATTGCCAATTGTCTGCTCTGCTTGCCATAGATCGTATTGCATTTGCTGATTGAGCCAACTTTCAGGAGATGTATCGAAAGCTTTCCCTAAGCGAATTGCCATTTCGGGGCTAATACCTGCCCTACCATTTAAGATGGCAGATAGGGTTTTTCGACTTACACCCAATGCTTCAGCAGCCTCAGTCACAGTCAGATTCAAAGGTTCGAGACAAAGTTCTTTAAGAACTTCACCAGGATGTGGTGGATTATGCATTTTCATCAGTGGTAGTCCTCAAGATCGACATCACAAGCACCAACACCGTCAAAGGTGAAAGTGATCCGCCAGTTTCCAGATACTCTCACCGTCCAGGTTCCTTTACGTTGCCCTGCCAGTTCATGAAGTACCAATCTGGGTAAGCAATTATTGTAGCGACTGTCTTGATTGTCAAGGGGTAACTCAAAAAACAATCAAGGAGTTGCTGTCGAACCTAAAATCTCAAGCCAGAAAAAAGCGCAGCAAAAACTAAGTCGCTCAGGTTAAACCAAAGCAAGCGCAACCCTTGATC
>NZ_JBHFLL010000280.1:0-4198 GCF_041928595.1 Microcystis sp. BLCC-F209 | reverse complement strand
GCAGGTGGTGGCGGTGAGCAGGGTGGGGATCATGATGACACCGAACCAGCCGACATAAAGACGGTTGTTGGTGCTGGTGATCCACTGGCAGAACTGCTCCCACAGGGAAGCGCTCTCGCGCTGTTGTAGAGTGGTGGTCATTGGTTTATGATTCCTATTAAGTTATCGAGGTACGATTGATGATGTCTCTATCTTAAGGAGTTTGTATCGGTTTGTAAAGGGGTTTGACATTCAGTATTACTTGTCGGGGTGATAAGGTGGGCTTATGTTCAGTTTGCGCCTACATTGTGGAAAAAATCCTTATTTACCTTGTTCTTAACCTATGCAGACGAGTCGGAGAGGCGACTCTCCAGCTTAGTTTAACCATCGATTATCCTTGTTATCATGCCAGTATTCAAAAATGACTTCAGCCTAAGAAATTACCAAAAATTAAATTTTATTCTTGAATAGCATCAATCAAAATAAGGGTTAAAACTGCTATGACTACAGATTTAAACGCGATTACCAGAACCCGCATACCTGCTCGAAAGGTCATTAATCAATACAAAGAGGGAAGAAGAGATTTCAGAAATCTCGATCTACGAAACTCCTCTTTTAAAAAGCAAGACTTACGCGATGCTGATTTTAGCGGTTCAGATATTCGCGGTTGTTCGTTTGAAGGAGCAACCTTGGAGAACGCTAATTTCTCATCGGTTATTACTGGGTTTTCTCGATTCTATTGGTTTAATCTATTTGTGTCCGCAGGTTTTGGCTTTCTGATTTGGAATTATTGTCTAACTTTTACTGCTAAATACATCGAAATGATCACTAATCCCTTCAAAATGGCAGTTGAAGGGATTCTAGGAATTTATGCAGCAGAAATTTTCACAATCATAGCTCAAGCACCTCTTTTCTTAGCTGTAATAATTATGGTTTTCTTAATTATTTTTGTGCCTGGTTTTATGTGTGACCAAAAATATCTGACAAACTATGCTGGTTCGAGTGCAAACTATAGCTTGGTTTATGGCTTATTTCTAAGTTTTTTTCTATCTATCCTATTTATGATGACATCAATATTAGTTGAAGATTTGCCTGATCTAAGATTTCACTTAATAAGATTCATTACTCTTCTTTTTATTCTTGTCATAGATACTGTCCTATTATATCGATTTTTGAGAAGTCTATTTTTAAATAAAACCTATGGAACAACATTTAAAAATACAAATCTAAATTGCACAAAATTTGAACGATCTGGCATTAAAAATTGTTCTTTTGAGGGTTCTTCCTTGGATCATGCTTCCTTCAGTTATGCTGTTTTGAGAAACTGTGATTTCTGCAATGCTAATATTTCTTACGTCAATTGGAGATACTCTCAACTTATTCCTTTTACCAATTATTATACAAGCTATTTGCTTGAAAAAAATATAAAAATACTTTGCACAACTGGAAATGGAAATAGAGGCAACTATCAAAATGCTGATCTAAAACAAGTAGATCTAAGTGGTATAGACCTAACAGGTGCGGATTTAAGCGGTGCTGATCTAAGTAATGCCAATTTGCAAAATGCTCTTTTAGAAGGAGCTAATCTTAGCAATTGTAAGGCTGGTGGAACAGACTTTACTGGAGCCGTTATTAATAATAGCACTAATTTTCAAAATTTGCGGATTAATGAAAGCACCAAATTTTCTGATAATTTTCCTCAAAGTCTTTTAAATGAATTTATTATTTTTGAAGAAAAACCTGATGAGTTGAACTTTGCTGGTCAGAACTTACAAAATCTATCATTTGAAAATCAGAACTTGACCGGTGCTAATTTTACAGGTGCTGATATTCGCGGTTGTTCATTTGAAGGATCAATCTTAGAAAATGCTAATTTTTCCTTGGTTAAAGCAGGTCGCAGTAATCAACAACTTTTCTATGCCATTCTCTGCATAGTAACTTTAATTATATCGAGTGCAAATATTTATTTTTTTGGCATTGAATATGTCAACAACTTAGTGATTGTTATCCCTGTATTTATAGCTGCTTTTTGGACAAATTTTATCAATTTCTTGAGTTTAATCTTAATAAATTCAATGGCAACTGCAACTGACAAGAGAACTGATAGCATTAAAAAATCTAGCAATATTCAATCAACTTACCGTGCCTATACAGATCACTTTGGTAATAACTTTTTCTGGATGCCTTTTTGGTTAGTCTTAATGACTTTAACAGGAATAGAATCAATACGAAGATTTGTATATATCAGCAAAAATGAAGTATTTATAAACATAAACACTATTATCTTTTTAGTTCTTCTGGGTTCATCTATCTTCTTTTTACATCGCGTAGTAATTCTTGCTTTTCTTTCCCCTCTTGGATATGGCGGAACTTCTTTTAATAAGGCTAATTTAAATCACGCCATTTTTAATCAGGCGAATTTGAAAGGTTGCAACTTTACTCATGCCAATTTAGACAATTGCAACTTTGAAAGGGCAATCTTTATCCGTTCTAGATTTGACAATACCAGCCTTGCCTATACCAATTGGGAATCTGCCAGATTTAGAGGGCGGTTAAATCATTTTTCTGGTTACCTGATTAACGATAAGGTAAGACGGCTGGTGATTACTAGAAATGGCAGAGATAGTAATTTTCAGGAAGCATATTTTGTACAAGTAGATTTGAGAAATGTTGATTTAAGTGGTTCTAACTTAAATAAGGCGAATTTCCAAAATGCGCTTTTGGAGGGAGCGAATCTGGGCAATGCTCAAGCTTTAGGAACAGATTTTACGGGAGTCATTATTAAGGACACTAATTTTGAAAATCTACGAATTGATTCAAAAACAAAATTTCCTGATGACTTTGCTGAAGATATTTTGGATAAATGTAGTATTGTAGAATTTCGGAATTTTAATTTTTCTGGGCGTAACTTACAAAATCTTTTTTTTAAGGATTTAGACTTGACTGGTGCCGATTTTTCGGGTGCTGATATTCGCGGTTGTTCATTTGAAGGAGCAATCTTGGAAAATACAAATTTCTCCTCAGTAATAGCAGGTCCGAGTCGTAAACAATTTCTGTTATTGACTTTCTCTACAGTGATGACTATTATTTTAACTGGAAGTCTTCAATTATTGACTATAGACTATGTTAATTCACATTTAAGTCTATTATTACGACAATTTACGGGTATGATTGCAGTCCCTCTTATTTGGTTAATTTACTTGATAGTTGGACTTATCGTTGTAGGCGTTTATTTAGCTATATATGATAGAATTTCAAATATCATTGAAAACTTAGATGATGCTGCTCGAATAAAACAAGATCAAGGCAAAAATTTTGTAATCCTAAATCATTTTAAGTATCTTAGAAAGATTCAATATCTTTATCTTTATGGTTCTTCGCAAGGTCGAGGAAGCATACTTTGTGCAGGGATAATGACAATACCAGCTATTGCTCTACTGCTTTTATTGAAGAACTCTTATAGCTATACAACTGTAAATGCCATTAATATAATTACTTTGTCACTTCTTTTAACTTGCTTTTTGTTTTGTTTGTTTGTTGTCATTATTGCAATTATACAAGAATCTAGAACTACATTTAATCACACTAATTTAAATAATGCCACATTTTATAAAGCTAAAGGATCATGTAGTTTCGCTAATGCCAATTTAGATAAATGCAACTTTGAAAGAGCAAATTTTACCACAGTCAATCTTACTGGTTCGAGTCTTATTTATACTAACTGGAAAGGCATTAAAATTGGTGGTTTTAGTCAATATTATGGCTACCTAAAAAATGATAATATAAGACAACTTGTTGTCACTAGAAATGGCAGAGATAAAAATTACAGAGGATTAGATCTGACTCAGCTAGATTTACAAGGTGTAGATTTATCTGGTGCAGATATGCGAAATGCTGACTTAAGTGGCTCTAATTTGAGAAATGCTAAACTTAATCGAACTAATTTACAAAATGCTAAGGTTTTGGGGACTGATTTTTCAGAGGCTGTTATTAGTAATTGTAATCTCGAAAACTTACTTATTGATGATGATACTAAATTTCCAGATAATGTAAGAATACCCTATGATGATCAAACAGATAATGGGAGCATCTCACCTTTGCAATGAGCATAAATACTTAGTGGAAAAATAGGCTTTTCGAGGGTAATTCTTGTTTTAATTCTCCATGTACGCAGTCTTTAAAAGCCTCTATTTCGTTCCAAGACACGATTAAGAGTGGC
>NZ_JBHFLL010000028.1:0-13506 GCF_041928595.1 Microcystis sp. BLCC-F209 | reverse complement strand
TGCTTAGATGGCAAGCCTTTTCGGGAGTTCATAGATTTTTAACGGTTCTCTAAATTGTGTGATTCAAACCAGAATCGTTACTACAAAAGCCTTCTCCCCCTTCCGAGCATTTATACTCATTACATAATTGGGATGCTCCCATGCCTCTTTTTCAACAAAGCCTTTACGTTGCCTACTTACTCTTAAGTAGGTGGGTGGAATTAAATATAAAATAAACGTAGGTTGGGTTGAAGCATGAAACCCAACGCCCGCATGGGTTACGCTACCGCTAACCCATCCTACAAATAATTGTGCCTACCTACTTAAATGCTTTCTAGCATATCTCTTTCTAGCCTTTTGGTAGTTGTTTGATTGAGGTTGACCTTTTCTAAACTTTTTGGATTTTTTCCGATTCAAACGGTTTAATCTTTTTTCCGCTTTGCGATAGTATTGCGGTATCTCTACCGTTTCCCCATCACTGTTAGCGTAGAAAACTTTTAAACCTACATCCAATCCCACACATCTTTTAGTCGGTTCTAGTGGTTTTGCGTATTCCCGAATATCAACGCTAAGGCAGAATTGGACATAATAACCATCCGCTCGTTTAACAATCCTAACTCGTTTAATTTGGTCAATAGGATAAAAGTTTAGGTCTCTAGTTCCTTTCAGTTTAATCGTGCCAATATTTTTCTTATCTGTGAAAGTAATTTTCTTTCTATCATCCGATAGTTTCCATCCACAGTTTTTATATTCCACAGAACGATTATTTTTCTGAAACTTGGGATAACCCTTTTTACCTTTTATTTTTTTCTTACAATTGTCATAGAAATGGGCAATAGCTGACCAGGCCCGTTCGGCCGATGCTTGTCTAGCCATAGAATTTAGAGTATCGACAAACTTGAACTGTTTGGCGAGAACTGCACAATATTTATTGAGAGAATATTTATCGATTTTGTCTTCCCTCTTGGCATCCATCCAAAGCCTTAAAGCCTTATTACGGATGAATTGTACTGTACGAATAGCTTCATCAATGGCAGAACACTGACTTGGTTTGACCACGGCTTTCATTTCTAAGACAATCATTGCTTATCGACCTCAAACAACTTATTTTGTCTTAACCTATACAGCATAGATTGTCAAGATTTTAGTCGTGCTTCGCTGTTTTATATTGGTCGGGGTTTCATCCCGTCGCTAAGCGCGAGGGTCTTCACCCCGACATTTGAGATAAAATCTGAGTGCAG
This sequence comes from Microcystis sp. BLCC-F209, assembly GCF_041928595.1. Taxonomy (NCBI): domain Bacteria; kingdom Bacillati; phylum Cyanobacteriota; class Cyanophyceae; order Chroococcales; family Microcystaceae; genus Microcystis; species Microcystis sp. BLCC-F209. The sequence continues at coordinate 12,286 of NZ_JBHFLL010000028.1, read as the reverse complement.
CAGGACGGCACGGCAGCAGCGATCGCTGATAAATTGGTAGCGAGGGGAGTCCCCAAACAAAACATCGTTTTAGCTTACCATGGGCCCCATGTGCGACAATATACCGAGTTTGCCCTTGGCTAAAACCATTAATTGATGACTTTGCCCATACAAGTTTTACCCCAAGACGTAATCGATTTAATTGCCGCAGGAGAGGTAATCGACTCTTTAGGCGCTGTGGTGCGAGAATTAGTCGAAAATGCCATTGATGCGGGGGCGGATAGGATTAACATCGATATATCTCCCCAAAACTGGCGAATACAAGTATCGGATAACGGGAGGGGAATGTCTAGAGAGGATTTGCAACTGTGTAGCTATGCCCACAGTACCAGCAAAATCCGCCAACGGGACGATCTTTGGCAGATTACCAGTCTCGGATTCCGTGGTGAAGCTTTGCACAGTATCGCACAGGTGGCGCGTCTGCGGGTTGCCAGTCGCCATGATGATGATTTAGGTTGTTATTGTCTTTACAATCACCAAGGCGAGCCGGATAATTTAGAAACGATTCCTATAGCTATCGGCACTATCGTCACGGTAGAGAATCTCTTTGGTAACTTTCCTGTGCGTCGTCAAGCTTTACCGTCAATTAGCAAACAATTAAAGGATATACAGACTTTAATTCATAATTTTGCTCTCTGTCATCCCCAAATTACTTGGCAGGTTTTCCAAGATCATCAAGATTGGTTACGCATTAGTCCGGGTAAGGATGCCAGTCAAATATTACCCCAATTAGTTAAATCTCTGCATTTTAACGATTTAGCATCGCTAAAACTTGACTTAACGACTCCTGACGCAGAATCGGCTCAAATTGAATTAGTCATTGGGTTGCCCGATCGCATTTCTCGCCATCAACCGGATTGGGTTAGAATTGCTGTTAATGGGCGAATGGTGCGCTCATCGGAGTTAGAACAGGCAATATTTAAAGCTTTCGCTCGCACAGTCCCTAAAGATCGCTATCCCGTTTGTTTTCTCCATCTACATCTTAACCCCCGTTCGATCGATTGGAATCGTCACCCAGCTAAAGCGGAAATATACCTGCATAACCTCATTTTTTGGCAAGAACAGATAATTTCAGCCATAGACAAGGCGTTAGGACTAAATCCCGAACATATACCTGAAAAAGCGCAAAATCAGCGCATCAGTCAAATTCTCAAGGCTGCCGAGGAAAAAAGCACCTATACAATAGGGGAAAAATCCTCGAAAAATCGGCTGGAATTAAAGGCATTGGCCCAAATTCACCAAACTTACATAGTTGCCGAACATCCTAACGGATTATGGTTAGTGGAACAACATATTGCCCATGAGCGGGTTTTGTACGAACGTTTAGAGGATAACTGGGAAATTGTGCCGTTAGATACTCCGATCATCTTAAATCAGTTAACTACTCGACAAATCGAACAATTACAACGTTTAGGATTAGAAATTGCCAGTTTTGGCGATCGCTCTTGGGCAATTCGTAGTATTCCTGTTCTACTCAAAGAACGCGAGGATCGGGCTGATGCTTTACTAGAATTAAGTTTAGGAGGCGATTTACAAACTGCTCAGGTTGCTACCGCTTGCCGGAGTGCTATCCGCAACGGTACAGCTTTAAGTTTAGAAGAAATGCAGAATTTACTCGATGATTGGCAAAATACCCGTAATCCCCGCACCTGTCCCCACGGAAGACCGATTTACTTATCCTTAGAAGAAACTTCCCTCGCTCGCTTCTTCCGTCGTCATTGGGTAATCGGCAAAAGTCACGGCATTTAATCAGTGATCAGTTATCAGTGATCAGTTATCAGATGTGAGTTTTCAGTTTACTGATTACTGATTACTGTTCACTGTTCACTGAAAATTGGCAGATATGGTGAGGGAAAAACGAAAAGTGCTGCCTTTACCTAATGCACTTTCCACCTCGATTTGACTTTGGTGTAATTCCACTAAACGACGGGTAATCGCTAAACCGATACCACTACCCCCAGAATAACGGGAACGAGAGCGATCAGCCCGCCAAAAGCGCTCGAAAATAAAGGGTAAATCCGCTGCTGCAATGCCGATTCCCGTATCGATAACGGCAATTTGTAGGCGATTTTTGTCCCTTGTCACTTGCAGGGTAATTGTGCCATTATCAGTGTAACGAATGGCATTACCGAGCAGATTAACTAGGATTTGTTCGAGGCGATCGGGATCGGCCATGACAGCTGGTAAATTGGGGGGACAATCTAACTGTAAAGTCGGTCCATCTTCTAATAGTTGATCGGCAAATTTTTCGATGAGAGAATTTAACAAAGGTAATAAATTAACAGGTTGCAGTTTAATCGAAAGATAACCAGATTCCGCTCGTGATAGTTCCTGTAGATCGTGGGTTAAACGTTCTAACCTGCGGGTTTCTTTCACTAATTTCTGATAAAGTTCTGGATTAGGTTCGATCGCACCATCGGCTAATTCTTCTAAATATCCCCGTACCACAGTTAAAGGGGTGCGTAATTCGTGGGTAAGATCACCGATTAATTCCTGTCGCCTTTTTTCCACATCGGCTAAACTAATCGCCATCTGATTAAAACTAATGGCTAATTGATTTAATTCCGGTATTTCGCTTTCTGGAACTCTCGCCGATAAATCCCCTTCGGCAAAATTTTTAGTGATTTGTTTTATTTGTTTTACCGGTTTTATAATGCGTTGAGAAACCAAAAAACTAAGATAACCAGCCGCACTTCCTCCGGCAATGAATGACCAAATGGCACTACTATCCCAAGCTGTCTCAAAACCCCTAACCAAGAAAGTTCTCGCTGATCGCACGGTAAAAAATCCCTGCCTTTCTAACTGTTCCAAACGCAAAACAAACATTCGCGGAGAAGATAATTTAGCAATGATAATAAAGCTACTCAATCCCACCACCATAACGAGGAGATGGGATAAAAATAATCTGGTTCCTAAGCTTAATTTTGGTGGCTGCATATTTGTTAAAAAACTCTATTAGTCGTCAATGTTATTGACAGGGTTTATCATAAAGATGAAGTATAAGAGGGTTTGGCATCGACAACCGATTCCAACAAACGAAAACTTTGTACTTCACCATTAAGATAACTGCTATATATTCGGCTACAGCATCTTGAATAAAGGACTCGATCAGGTTCTTGCTGTGGAAGCATCTCCTGTCAAGCTATGCCGTGAGGGGAGAGTAGGTCAAAACCTAACTTTTTGCCGCTCTATGCTATGGTATCAAGATGCGCTACTCTGTTAGGAGATGATTTTGCTTGAGTCATCTGCTCAAAGTAGCGTCTGTTTTTTTAACCCTTACCCCAAAAGAGAATCTTTTCTGTATGCTAGAGGCTAATAATCAGGGAGAGAATCAAATATTTCTCTATGAAGTTGTTTTTTCGGGTTCTTCTGGCTCTTTGCCTCAACGCTTCTCCCAGACAGTCCTGCGAGTACCTAAAAGCCGCATGAGTCAAGAAACACAGCGCCTCCTGCGCCAAGGTGCCAAGATTCTCAGTATAAGGCCTCTGGACCTGGAAACTGTCTCGATCAAGCCTAGTTTACCACCTCAACCCTGGTGGATAGAGATCACCACCAGTCAGCCGAAATGTCTCTATTATTTCGGTCCTTTTGAGAGTTTTTCGGAAGCTTTATCCCATCAATCCGGTTATATCGAAGACCTCCAATCGGAATCTGCCCTGGGAATTAACAGCGAAATTAAACAATGTCAGCCAGAGGTTTTAACCCAAGAAGATTGTTAGTTTATGTATCTAATTTTACAGATTTTTAGGAATAGTTAGCCTCCTCTTGTTTTCGTTTAATAATGCCTTCACCTTCACAGAATTTACAGGGGACGGATTCATTCTCCGTCTCTAGATAGATTCTTCTCTTGCCTTGGCAGTGGGTACAGATAACCTGTTCTTCCCACCAATAATCCTCTAAAAAAGCCTCATCGGTAATATAGGTAAAATCTTCAAACATGGGCTTGTCCTCTTATCGTTCAGATAGCTTAATCTGGATTCATCTTTCCACCTGAGAAATTGAAAATCACTTTTACCCCCATCCTAAAAAAGATCGGGTTCATTCTTCTTGAAACTTAAATTACTTCATATTTATTTATATTTATTAATATATAATGAGTGTTCACTATCAAGCTGGTGTATCTCATATTTGTGACTTTCTGTCACTCATGATGATCAGCAGAAGTTATACTAAATCCGTTTTTAATAGCGTGATTAACACTCCTATAAATTGTTTCTCCCCGCTACCCACTCTCCTATACCTTTTAACGCTGTCCTGCAATTTACTTGGATTACCCGCAGGGAAGACAAAGAACAGGGAATTTTTATCTGCACTTTCAGGAAACGACTGGAATCTTTTCTCTATTAAATTTGGCAAGAATCCTCTTTCAGTGCCTACAAAAATACCGCTTAATTAGGGTTTGCTGAAAAAGTTTGTTGGTGGGGTTAAGGAGTCGGTCGTCAGTAGCCGGTCGTCGAGAGTTTCAGGCTTTGTTGCCCTCTCTTTTTATACCAATTTATGTACTACAAGAGGTCTAATGCAAGGTTTTTGAGAGTCCCAATCCGATTTTCTGGGACTAACATCGGATTTTAACAGGTCAAAAGCCTTATTTTAAAAGGGTTTTACCATTATTCAGCAAACCCTAATTAATTATCTCCTCGAAAAAAAAATCAGGAGCAGAATTTCTACTCCCGATAACCTATTCACTTTAGACTTGCCAATTTATTGGAAGATACTGGCAACTTTGGCGCTTACGTCCGGTTGAGTTTCAGCGTAGATATTTTGACGAGTAGCGGCGATTTCTGTGTAAGCTTGACGCACTTCCGAGTTAACTGCCACCGTCTTCACATCGTAGATACGGGTAGCCAGTTGGGGATAGAAACCGATAGCGACAATCAAAGCGAGGAAAGAGACAGCGATAAAGATTTCTCTGGGTTTAGCGTCAATATATTCTGATTCGTCAGGAAGGACACAGCTAGTACCGAAACAAACTGCTTGTTCGTTACTTTTGTTGGGGAGAATGTTAGTAATATCGCAGGAAGAACCATCTCCGTAGAAAACTTGACGAAGCATGGAGAGTAGATAAATCGGGGTGAGGATTAAACCAACGGAAGCGAGGAAAACAGTCACAACCCGGAAGGTTTGGCTATAAACGTCACTGCTAGTGACACCGATGAATACGGTAATTTCGCTGGCAAAACCGCTCATTCCAGGCAACGCTAGGGAAGCCATGGCCCCGGCAGTAAAGAGAGCGAAGACTTTCGGCATCGCTTGAGCAATCCCACCCATCTCGTTTAAAGCTAAGGTATGGGTGCGGTCATAGGTGACACCAGCAAGGAAGAATAGGACGGCGGCAATTAAACCGTGGGAGAGCATTTGTAACATAGCGCCGCTAATACCCACATCGGTAAAGGAAGCAATCCCTAAAAGGACGAATCCCATGTGTGAAACCGAGGAATAAGCGAGACGGCGTTTCATGTTTTGTTGACCGAAGGAAGCGAAAGCACCGTAGATAATATTGACGACACCGAGAATCGCTAGAATCGGGGCAAAGTAGATGTGTGCATCGGGGAGAAGCTCCATATTAAGGCGTATTAAACCATAACCACCCATTTTGAGGAGAACACCAGCAAGAATCATCGATACAGGTGCAGAAGCTTCACCGTGAGCATCGGGGAGCCAAGTATGGAGGGGGAAGATGGCCAGTTTGACTCCGAAAGCGATTAATAAACCAGCGTAAAGGACTAATTCTAAAGCGAGGGGATAATCTTTAAATCCTAATTCCGCCATATCAAAGGTCATTGCACCACCACCGTAAAGGGCCATGGCTAGACCGGCAACGAGGATGAAGATAGAAGCGGCGGCGGTGTAGAGTAAGAATTTAGTGGCGGCATAACGACGTTTTTGACCACCCCAGATGGAAACGAGTAGATAAACGGGAATTAACTCGATTTCCCACATTAAGAAGAATAATAATAAATCTTGGGCGACGAAAACACCAATCTGAGCGGCGTAGAGCAACAGCATCAGGAAGTAGAATAAACGGGGTTTGCGGTCTACTTGCCATGCGGCCAAGATAGAAAGGGTTGTCACTAATCCTGCTAATAAAACTAACGGTGCCGAGATACCATCTACCGACACCGCCCAACTTAAACCTATTTGGGGAACCCAATCGATTTTTTCTACTAATTGTAGGTTGGGGTTGCTTAAATCATATTTTTGTAAAAAGACGTAGCACATTAATATAAAGTCTGCTAGTCCGACTCCAAGAGCGAACCAACGAACGGTTTTTCCTTCCTTGTCGGGGATTACAGGGATTAGGAAAGAGGCAAGCAAGGGGAGCAAAATGATGGCAGTGAGCCAGGGGAAGTTAGCCGTTAGCATGGCAGTAAGAAAAAATACCTATTTCGTTATGTGTTCATTTTATGCGACTTTGTAAAATTTTGTAAATATTTTTTCTCCTACCTTTACCATAGACTTTTATCTATAGTTGCCGCATGATCATCGATTAACCCAAATAAGCTTGTTTGACCCGCTCATCCCTGAGTAAATCCCCGGCTTCTCCCGCGATAGTCAAGCGTCCCGCTGCCAAAACATAGCCGCGATTGGCAGTTTCTAGGGCTAAATGGGCGTTTTGTTCCACTAACAGGATAGTTACTCCCGATTCGTTTAATTGACGGATAATACTGAAGATTTCTCTCACTATCTGCGGCGCTAGTCCTAAACTGGGTTCGTCTAGTAACAATAACTTGGGACGACTCATTAAAGCTCTGGCGATCGCCAGCATCTGTTGTTCCCCACCGCTTAGGGTTCCCGCTAACTGCTCTCGGCGCTCCGATAGTCGGGGAAAAAGTTGCCACTGCTCTTCGATATCGCTTTTTACTGCTAGGCGATCGCTTCTGGTATAAGCACCTAACTGCAAATTTGTCAAGACTGTTTGACGCGCTAAGATTCTTCTCCCTTCCGGACTATGGGCAATTCCCCGCTTAACGATTTCATGGGGCGGTAAATGGGTAATATCTTGACCCTGATAGATTATTCGCCCCGTCTTTGCCGTTAAAAGCCGAGATATTGTCTTTAGAGTCGTCGTTTTTCCCGCTCCGTTCGCTCCAATCAGGGTGACAATTTCCCCCGTTTCTACCCTTAGGCTAACCTGCTGTAATGCCTTTATTCCGCCATAATTAACCGATAAATCGTTAATTTCTAACATAAACCCCGTCAAATCCCAATAGGATCACTATAGCAGTGATCCGTTACCAGTTATCAGTGATCAGTTACCAGTGATCAGTTACCAGTGATCAGTTATCAGTTACCAGTTACCAGTGATCAGATGTGAGTTTTTAGTCAGGGATAAGGAGGAAGCCTGAACATTTGTACTGAATTTTCCAAGACGCATTATTGAGTGAGGGGTATTGAGTAGCATTAACAGTGCTGTCTTTTCACTGCTTACTGTTTACTGATAACTGTTTACTGATAACTGTTTACTGATTATCTGCCTAAAACTTCCAAGACCACCGGGGCAACTCCCGATTGGAAGACACCGATAATCGCTGCCGCACCTCTGGATAGGTCGATGACGCGACCACCAGTAAACGGACCGCGATCGTTAATTCGCACCACCACCGAGCGCCCATTACGCAGATTAGTTACCCTAACCCTAGTGCCGAAAGGTAGATAGCGATGAGCGGCAGTTAAACCACCAGAGTTAAAAGTCTCACCACTAGCGGTGCGACGACCGTGGAAACCAGGACCATACCAAGAGGCCATTCCCTGTTTACGAGGCCGGCTGCTGGTTTTTGTCCCTTGGGTTGTTTTTGGCTTCTCTGGCGGTGTGACTGAGGCAGGATTGCTGGCCGGAACCGGTTTGACTTGATTGGGTTGTGATTGGGGTTGTATCGTCGAAGGAATGGCCTCTTGGGGCCGGGGTGTAACGCTTGCAGGGACGGTATTTTCTTTGTCCACTAGGGACTCCAAAGTTTTTAGAATTTCGTTAGCATTATTTTGAGGCGAACGTGATACTTTGATATCTGAATCGAATGTTCGACTATTGGAAAAAGCGGACAGAACGGTTTGAGAAGTGGACTCGATGACAGTTTGACGATCTATGCTAATGTCCGTCAGGCTGTTGCTGAGTCCCGCTGTCTGGGAACAAATTATCGACGCTGTAGTCCCCACTACGGTGAGGGCGGTTATAGCTTGTAGTTTGTTCAATTGTTGTTTGTTCATAGACTTTCTTATTGTGCGTTAGCAAGTTCCCAATGCAAAGCTGAAGGAATTTGCTAACATTCCTTTGAGTTTGCAGAGCTAACTTGGTTGCGTTCTGTTCAACCGTATCACGGAAAATTGGTTGGTCATTACGAGAATTTATATCGTTATCGGGCAAGAGAATCAAAAATTTAAATAAAGGGTTGACGTGCGCTAAAAACCAGGTTAGGATAAAAGATTTTTAATTTTTTGTGTCCTAGAGGGGGTCAAGGTTAGGAAAACTTAGGGAATTAGTGAAATTTCGAGGGGGAATAATGCTAGTATTGACAAGGGTTTCAAGGATTATCAGCCCCCCGCGATTTCCCTCTATAGCAGCAGATAATGGTTAATAAAACTGTTTTCTTCGATACAAAAAACTAAATTTTTAAGATCAATGTTAAATCAGACCAAGGATCAGAGATTAAAAATTATAATAGGGGCTTGACAGGCAACTAAAAATAAACTGTTATTAGCCAAACTTAACTATAGAATCAGAAATGCTGATACAGGCTAATAATAAATCCTGTTTAAAAGGGATAGGGAAGTGGGGAAGTGGGGAAGTGGGGAGTATTTTGCTGTGAACAGTGAACTGAAAACCCGCATCTGAATACTGAATACTCACTCCTAACCCCACGAAACGCTTTTTCGGCAAACCCTATATATATAGATGGCCGAGGTCCGAACGGGTGTGGGGTGTAGGGAAAGAAACCTCTTTCATCTGTGGTGGTGAAAATTTTTTCGTTGGGACTGACTCCTAACCCCACGAAAAGCTTTTTCGGCAAACCCTATCTAATGTATGTTGGGTTTCCTTGGGTCAATCCAACCGACAAGAGCGGCTATAAAATCTAATATAATCAAGACAGCAGGTCATCCCATAGGTAATTCTCAAATGAATTATAAGATTGACATAGAACAAGAAGAAGATGGACGATATATTGCTGAAATCGTCGAACTTCCGGGAGTTTTAGTCTATGGCAATAGTCAACAGGAAGCTATTGCTAAAGTTCAAGCACTTGCTTTGCGTGTCTTAGCCGATCAACTTGAACAGGGAGAACTTCCAGAAAATCACCTAAATTTATCATTTGTTGCTCTATGAGTCAATGGTCAGCAACGAAAGCCAAACAAGTTTTAAAAGCATTAAAAAGCATAGGTTGGAAAATTAAACGCAGTGGACTGTTTCAGCTAAAATAGGGCAATAGATTTCGGCTTAAAGTCTTAAATTATAGAATTTATAGCATTTTTCTAATACACCAAATTAACTGAAACAATCCAGTAGGGTGTGTTAGCGATAGCGTAACACACCAATTTAATAATAAATTTGCTGCGTGGGGAGCGGATTATTGATTTTGGTTTTTTAACAGAATTGGTAGCCGCAAACACACACCCTACCAGATCAGCGATCACACTCAACTTAATATCAACAGACTTTCTGTTTCACTATCAAAAAATTCAACAATAATTAAAAAATAAACTCTTAAAATTTCGATAATCTTTGCAGTGGGACTATTGCCAATACGAAGATAGATAAATTTGGGTGGATGACCATATAATAGACTGCGCTGATGAAAATCGGCATTTTTAGAGACAATTACAAAATCGTTGAATTTGGCAAATTCCCAGATAAGTGCATCATCAGTATTGATCAGTCCTAAAGTCTTGACGTGCTGGGAATCAGAATATAAATCAATTATTTGATCAATAATCCGATCTGACAAATTTTCATCTAATAACAGTTTCATAAAGAGGTGATAAATAATTTTTTCTCTCGATCAGCAGCAAAAGCCAAACAAGCTTTGATATCCTCGGAAGTTAATTCTGAAAAATCCTCAAGAATTTCTGCTTCTGTCATTCCTGCTGCTAAATATTCTAGAATATCGTACACAGTTATACGCATTCCTCGAATGCAGGGTTTTCCGCTTCGTTTTCCAGGTTCAATGGTAATAATGTTTTGGTAACTCATAATGCTTTAATTATTTGGACCTTCCCAATTATATCTTATTCGATGACAGAGATCGCACTCCACCCCACCGACAAGAACGATCACCCTTCAACTTCGTACCACTCTTAGGGTGTAAAGTGCGAAAGCGTAACGCACCAATTTAATAATAAATTTGGTGCGTGGGGCGCGGATTATTGATTTTGGTTTTTGATCAGAATTGGTAGCCGCAAACACGCACCCTACAAAATCTGATAGTTGCATTAAACAAAGTTAAAATAACTACTATTTAATTGTAAACTACTATTATCTTGAACAACTGCTATCAAATCTGTACCATTATAAATAAGTGTATCTGAAGCACCTCCTCCAACCATATTTTGTTTTTTAAGAGTAATACCAGTTACTGCAGATACTCCACTTCGTTTAACTTGAATGCGATCAACAAAAGAGGTAAAATCAGCTATTACTGCATAACCTGGTCCCATATTAAGATTACCTCGATTATTCCCAATTACAAATGTATCACGACCCGCACCTCCAACTAAAGTATCATATTCTGGGACAGTTAGACCGGGGATGCCGTAGTAATAATTAAGAGTGTCCGATCCTTGCAAAATATCGTCACCATCGCCTCCATCAAGATAGTCATTTCCTTCACCTCCCGCAAGAGTATCATTTCCACGACCGCCATATAATTTATCATCCCCACCAGCCCCAAAAATATAATCATTTTGAGCAGATCCGTAGATTCTATCGCCATTTTTAGTACCAGTATAACTGGTAGGAAGAGTATAACTAGGCATATTTAATTACCTCAATTAAAAAGTGGTTGTTTACTAATCATTTACAATAAGTTATAGTTCTACATCATTCAATTAGTCAACACTAGGAATTATGCTAGAATCTGACTAGGAAATTTTTAGGCAAAAATTTATGGATACCAATAATGACCCTTTTTCCCGAGCTATGAGTCAGTGGGACTTAGAAACTCTTTATCTTGATCTTGCTTCTGTTAAGGGAAAGCGACTGACTCCTACTGAAAAAAAACATTTACAAGGATTACTCTGCGGTTATAGTCCCACAGAAATTGCTGAAAAACTCAATAAGAGTCGTAAAGGAGTTGAGGTAGATTTATGTACTACGCTCTATCAATACGTTAAAGAACTGGTTGGTAATAATAATGGCAAGGTAGAGAATTGGCGTAATATTGCTGAATGGTTAGAGGATGCTGGTTATAAAAAAGATTTTTCTCTTGAATACGATGCCAGTGATTCTATTTCTGCTTTCATTGTTGTGAAAAGAGCGAATATAAAGATTGAAAAAAATCAATTGATGATTGATGTCAATATTCGTTTAGCAACTCCTTTGCCTTCAGAAATGTCAGCAATAAATATTGAAAATAGAGAAGAAGAAAATCACTAGGGGTTTCGGCTGGTTTTGGTAGGCACAATGTATTCTAAGATACAGTCGTTAGGTGAGGAGATTCGCCTATCGTTCCGACAAATGAAGAGAACGATTTAAAATATCCTCAATACCGTAGGGACAAACGGGGGGAAACTCTAATCCCGTCTCTCTAAAGGCATCGGAACAAGCAACAGCATAGAGTTTAAATAGGCTTTCATCGGTTAAATATCGCTTTAAACTGGGGCTATCGTCCAAATAAAGCCTAATATTAGCTCTTTCTCGCTGAATAGTTCCCAACCAACCCCTGGATCGCCGTTGAGGTTGATAGTCCCACTTTAATAAATGATGCAAAATTAATCTGAGACTAGCAAGTAAGCGATCGCGCTCCCGTTTCGACAAATCCCGCACCTCTTCGACTAAATTCTCAATATCTAACTCGGAAAACCGACCGGAGGCTAATAAATCGGCCATTTGTTCGGCCCAAAGTCCAAAGTCTTGCTCATAGGATGCCGTCATCAATTTATCTCCTTCTAAGCTTAATTAGGGTCTGCTGAAAAAGTCATTGAAAAGTACAGGTCTCTTAATCAATGATTTCACTTAGCTACAAGCATAAGCTTTAGTTGTTGATTAATTTTTAAGTTATAACTTATCCTAATCATTGACCGAGAAAAAGTGCTGTTT
>NZ_JBHFLL010000279.1:0-8714 GCF_041928595.1 Microcystis sp. BLCC-F209 | reverse complement strand
TGCATAAATGCAGGCTATCAAGTCGGGTTTTGAATGGTTGTCATCCGTTATGATAATTGTACCAGAAGGCAATTGATAACCTGTTAAATTCCCTTGTTTCCACCACCTCCAAGCCGTTCGATAACTTATTCCTGTTTTTTTGCCTAGTCCGATAGTTTTGTCTGTACATATTACCATGAATGACTATATATGACCATATTTGTATTTAAACTTTACAATACCCCAGTTTCCGCTGCCGCTAATTTTACCGGCGGCTTTTAACCGATATTTTAGTTAAGTTTTGAGTTATTATTGACCATTGGTTAGGGGTTGAGAACATTTCTTCTCAGGCTGCCAATTCCCCGACTCTCCCACTTACTTTTTATTTTTTACTGACTCGTACCATGTTAGACCTAAAGCAAATTAGAGAAAATCCAGAGGAAGTACAGAAACGCTTAGATAGTCGGGGAGGTAGTTATGATATTGCCCCTATTCTCCAGTTAAATCAACAACAGAAGGCTTTAGAGTTAGAACGCAGCAGTTTACAGGCCCGGGGTAACGAAATCGGTAAACTGGTGGGACAAAAAGTGAAAAGTGGCAGCGATGTCAACAGTCCCGAAATTTTGGCAATGAAAACAGAAGGAAACGAGATTAAAAGTAAACTAGCTCAATTAGAACCGCAGGAAAAAGAGATTAAAGCGGCCATTGACCAAAAAATCTTAGATTTACCCAATTTACCCAGTGAAACCACTCCTATCGGTAAGGATGAACGGGAAAATGTCGAAGTCAAACGCTGGGGAGAGGAATATAAACCCACCAACCCGAATATTTGGCCTCACTGGGAAATTGGGGAAAAATTGGGCATTTTAGACTTTGAAAGGGCAGTAAAAATCGCCCAGAGTCGTTTTGTTAATCTTATCGCCCTCGGGGCAGCCCTAGAAAGAGCTTTAATTAATTTTATGCTCGATCGCCATATTGTCGCCGGTTATACAGAAGTTTTACCGCCAATTCTGATCAATAGTGACTCCCTGCGCGGGACGGGACAACTGCCGAAATTTGCGGAAGAAAGCTTTAAATGTCGAGATGATGAGCTTTGGTTAGCACCAACGGCAGAAGTACCCGTAACTAACCTCTATCGCGATGAAATCCTCTCATCGGAGCAATTACCGATCAAACACTGTGCCTATACCCCTTGTTTTCGTCGAGAAGCGGGCAGCTATGGCAAAGATACGAGGGGCTTGATCCGTTTGCATCAATTTAATAAGGTGGAAATGGTCAAAATCGTCCATCCTGACGCTTCTGCTGGGGAACACGAAAGTTTAGTCGCTAATGCGGAGGCAATCCTGCAAGCTTTACAGTTGCCCTATCGGGTGATTGAATTGTGTAGCGGTGACTTGGGTTTTTCGGCAGCCAAATGTTATGACTTAGAAGTGTGGCTACCTTCGGCTAATACCTATCGGGAAATTTCCAGTTGTTCTAATTTTAGAGACTTCCAAGCACGACGGGCAAATATTCGCTTTAAAGAAAAAGGACAAAAAGGCACTAATTTTGTCCACACCCTCAACGGTTCGGGATTAGCGATCGGTCGTACTATGGCCGCTGTCCTAGAAAATTATCAACAGCCAGACGGGACAGTAAAAGTGCCGGAAGTGCTGCAACCCTATCTAAAACGGCAAGTTATTTGTTAAATTTTCTAAAAATGCTTGACAAAATGTTTTTATAGTGCATTGAAAGAATTGAGCTTAACCCCACTCTAGAATTGCCTGTTTTAAGGCTCCTTCGGGCAAATTGGCCGGATCAAAGGACTCCCCCGCTTCTATTCTGGCTAAAGCTTCAAAAAAAGCCCTCACACCACTGGCAGGTCCCGATGGGTGGTCCATAATTCCGGTTCCCGCATTGAGGATAACATTACGTCCGTAATCCCCAAGGACCTGGGGAACAATACCTGGACGAATACCGGCCGAGGGAACCGGAAAAACGTTTCTATCGCGCAAAATATCGCGAATTTTGCCTTCCTCCTGCGGATCGAAGGGTAAACTACCGTAAGCGGCGGGATATAGCACCGCATCGGCTCCTGCGTGGGCCATCATCGTCCCCAAAACCACAGAATAGGCTAATCCCGTATCGCTACCGGCACACATCGCTCCGGCAAAGGCAGGATGGGCGAAAATAGGAACATCGATCGCCGGATCACTGGCTAAAGCTTCTAAAACGGAAAAACCGTAGGTAAGAACGTTTAATAACAGGGCATTAGCCCCATGTTTCACCAATAAACGGGCTTTTCTCTGCAATTCGTCCGCTTTTCCAGTGACATTGACCGCGTAGAGAACATTTCTACCGGTTTGCTGCCGCACTTCCTCCAAAACTCGGCGACAACAATCTAGGCGCTCGTGGGTGGGAGCCACGGGAAGATCCGCCATGATTTCATCATCTTTAATCACGTCTAAGCCAGCAAAAGCCACTTCTCGCAGGATATCGGCGTGATCTTGCGCCGATAGTCCTAAAGCGGGTTTAAAAATTGCCATAACTAGAGGTCGATCATAAACCCCCAAACGTTGCCTAATTCCTGTGATTCCCAGCTTGGCTTTTGTGCCGTAGCTTTCGGGGAGATACACCCCCACCACTTTTCCGGCTCCAGCCATGGAATATTTGCCGAAAATCATGGTTAAAAGACTGGCGATGTCATTTTCAACGTTTATCTGGGGAAAACGCACCCTAGCCACCTTATAACCGTCGGCTTCCTCCCTGATCCCCACCACTTCCGCTAGGTGTTGTTGCAGCTGCTCTTGACGATGACTGTGGCGCTCGCTCCAAGTGCCGGCGGTTTGACCGATAGCGATCGTTTTTGCCTGTTTTTCGGCATTAATAGCGGGCGGAAAGCGATAATCGACAATTATGGTCATAAAAGGTAAAAAAAGGGAGTGGGAATTATAAATTATAAATTATGAATTATGAATTGGGGAGGTGGGGAATTGGGGAGGTGGGGAATTGGGGAAGTGGGGAGGTGGGGAATTGGGGAAGTGGGGAGGTGGGGAATTGGGGAGGTGGGGAATTGGGGAATTGGGGAATTGGGGAAGTGGGGAATTGGGGAGGTGGGGGAGTGGGGAGATGGGGAGCCTTTTTTCAGTAAACAGTAATGGGTGAACTGACAACTGATAACTGATAACTGATAACTGATAACTGATTACTGATAACTGATAACTGATTACTGATTACTGATAATGGCTTCGATCGATTTTCTTAGCTATTGACAAGGGTTCCCCTAAAAGCCTACAAGTATTTTGGATAGGTATGGCCATTGAGGAACCGACCAAAATATGAAAATAACGACAAGATTACGGGAATCGGGCAAATTTTTCTTAAAAAGGGCTGCTAGTATTGCCCTAGCACTATTTTTAATCTTAAGTCTGTTCACGGTTAAGGGGACTGCCCCTGCTTTGGCTGTGCTTGCTCAGGGTGATGCGGTAACGGATCCCACCGCTATTTTACGCAATGCCTTACCCATAGATAATAAACCAATTCGTCAAGTGCAACAATCGATCGAAGATATTGCCAAACATCTGCGGGCCAAACGTTGGAGTCCGATTAAAAAAGATGTCAAGGATGCCAATTATGCCCTTTCTACCAAAAGCAAGGCTATCTTAGATAGTGTTCCCGAAGCAAGTAAAAACCAAGGGGAGGAATTAATCGAAAAACTCAAAACGGGAGTGGCAGACCTCGATACGGCCGTAGAAGCGAAGGATAAAGAGGCAGTTTGGTCAACCAGACGGGAATTGCTCAATCATATCACCGCTTTAGAAGAATTAATGGTGGTGGGTTTTCCCTTTAACGTTCCCCCGGAATACGCTAACTTGCCGCAATTGCGAGGACGTGCCACCATAGAGATGCAGACCACCAAGGGAGATTTAACCATCGTTGTGGATGGTTACAGCGCTCCGATTAATGGGGGTAACTTTGTGGATTTAGTCCAACGGGGTTTTTATGACGGTTTACCCTTCATTCGCAGCGAAGATAATTTCGTTGTGCAAACCGGGGATCCCGTCGGTGCCGAAGAGGGATTTATTGACCCGAAAACTAAGCAATATCGCTCTATTCCCTTAGAAATTTTGATTAAAGGGGAAGAAGAACCAGTTTATGGCAATACTCTCGAAGAATTAGGGATTTACTTACCCAGTCTCGCCTTACCTTTTAACGCTTTTGGTGCATTGGCCCTAGCGCGTCCGGATACTAATCCTAACGGAGGTTCCTCGCAATTCTTTTTCTTTAAATTCGATAATGAATTAACTCCTCCGGGGTTTAATCTCATGGATGGTCGTTATTCGGTTTTTGGCTATTTAGTCGAGGGAAAAGAGGTGTTAGAAGAACTTACCGATAAGGACAAGATTATCACCGCTAAAGTGGTTTATGGCTTAAATAATCTCGTCCAACCTAGCTAGGGTGGGGGTTTTTAACTAGGTTTTGTCAAGGCAAAAGATTAGTCAAGATAGGGGAAGTAGCTCAGATTCTGGGTACTTCCCCCGATACCCCGGCAAAGTGGCAATTGTCGAGGTCAATATTCCCCGCTAGTCAAAGCAAGGCAGTTAGTAGATGTTACTCTGTCAATGACCTTTTCAGCTTAGAGTAGCAAAACGTAGTAGCAAAACGTAGGGTGCGTTAGACGGCAAAAATTGCGGCTTTGACTTGAAAGTAACAATCCGTCGTAACGCACCACTAAGTAGGGTTTGCTGAAAAAGTTTGTTGGTGGGGTTAGGAGTCAGGAGCCGGTCGTCAGGAGTCGGTCGTTTCAGGCTTTGTTGCCCTCTTTTTTTGTACCAGTTTATGTACTATGAGGAGAATAATGCAAGGTTTTTGAATGTCCCAATCCTATTTTCTTGCACTAACATCAGATTTTAACAGGTCAAAAGCCTTATTTTCAAAGGGTTTTACCATTATTCAGCAAGTCGTATTTAAAAAAAGCTTCCACGCCATAACCGTAGCGATCGCCATTATCCCAGAAAGCGGCGACTAAACTACCGCGACGAAAACAACCCACCTGACAGTAAACCTCGTCTGGTTGCAGACAGGCAACGGCGAGATTGAGCAGGGGAAAGAGATTGCGATCGGGATAGGAGGCGGTTTTTGGGCTTAAAAGGGTTAATTAGTCGGAAATAGGCGACATTAGAGGCGATCCCCAATCCTGATACTGTTGAGGCAGTTTTTCTAAGAATTTCTGTAAATCCATGCCTTGCTTTCCCAAAAACTATAATCCTTTCCCCCTATCATAAATTATCCTGTTTGTCATCAACTCACAGCCTTAATTGTCGGAGAGTGCTAATCTAACTATTAGCAGACCTAGGAGAAGTAGAGAAACCGCTGATATGCCCGACAACCGCTTCCAGATCAAATTTTGGGGAGTACGGGGAAGTATTCCCTGTCCCGGTTCGGAAACCGTTCGTTATGGTGGTAATACCTCCTGTGTGGAGATGCGGGTCGGTAGAGAAAGATTAATCTTTGACGGTGGTACGGGGTTACGCCCCCTAGGACAGTCTTTGATGGCAGAAAGTCCAATGAAAGCCCATTTATTTTTCAGCCACTCCCATTGGGATCATATTCAGGGTTTTCCTTTTTTTATCCCCGCTTTTATCCGGGGCAATACTTTTAAAATCTATGGGGTTCCCTCCCCCAACGGGGCAACCATCAAGCAAAGATTAGACGATCAGATGTCACACCCTAATTTTCCCGTGCCTTTGCGGGTTATGCGGGCTGATTTAGAATTTTATGATCTAGAAATGGGCGAAACCATCCACTGTGGGGATTTCAGCGTCGAAACCTGTCCTTTAAATCATCCCGGGGAAGCGGTGGGTTATCGGGTAAATTGGCGGGGTTTATCGGCAGCATATATTACCGATACCGAACATTTTCCCGATCGCCTTGATGATAACATTGTCGCTTTGGTCCAGCAAGCGGATGTGATGATTATTGATGCTACCTACACCGATGAGGAATACACAGATACTAATTCTCCCAAGGTGGGTTGGGGCCATTCTACTTGGCAGCAGGCAGTCAAAATCGCTCAAGCAGCCCAAGTTAAGCAGTTAGTTCTATTTCATCACGATCCCACCCATGATGACGATCTTCTCGATCGCATTGGGGAAGAGGCAAGAAAGATTTTCCCTGAAACTATTCTCGCCCAGGAAGGACTTTCGATCGAACTGCAGCCAGGAGATTCTCAGATAGATAAGGCGAGGCCTAACCTCAGTCACTGTTCCCCGTGAGCGCAGATAAGATAGAATGATTTGAGATCATCAGGGATTTTCTCTGGTGCTATATTAGACCTCTTGTAAAAATCAAAAATTGTTGTTAGGGTTAGGAGTCAGTAGCCAGTAGTCAGTAGTCAGGAGAATTAAGAATGAATAATAATCAATTAAATGGTCTATTTACAGATTTTAGGCGATTTAATCCTTATTTTTGACGTTTTTGAACCCTCAAAAATTAATTATGCAAGAGGTTTATTATAAAAATGTCCAATCAATCCTCACCTAACTCCACAGAAATACAAGCAATTTTTGATCAGATCGCTCCCGAATATGACCGACTTAATCAAGAATTAAGTTTAGGATTACACCGCGTCTGGAAATTAATGACAGTCAAATGGTGTCAACCCAAAAAAGGGGATTTTGCCCTCGATGTCTGTTGTGGTAGCGGCGACCTGACTAACCTATTATCAAAACAAGTGGGTAAAACCGGCCAAGTGATCGGACTAGATTTTTCCCCACAACAATTAAAAATCGCCCGTCAACGTTTTAGCGCCGCCAATATTAACTGGATGGAAGGGGATGCCCTCAATTTACCCTTGGCCGATTCTAGCTTTGATTGTGCCACTATTGGCTATGGATTACGCAATGTGGTGGATATTACCCAATGTCTGGGGGAATTATACCGGGTGCTGAAACAGGGAGCTAAAGCGGCGATTCTTGACTTCCATCAACCCACCCAAACCATGGCCAAACTATTCCAAAACTGGTATCTCGATCATATCGTTGTTGCCGCCGCCGAGCGCTACGGCTTAACTGACCAGTACGCTTATATTAGTCCCAGTATCGATCGCTTTCCCCGGGGCCCAGAACAGGTAAAATTAGGCTATCGGTCGGGATTTTCCAGTGCCGTTCACTATCCACTCCTAGCAGGACTGATGGGAGTGTTAGTCTTAAAGAAATAACTCACTCACATTTCCGTTTATTTTTTGCTGCTAAATTGAATCTCGCTACTCTTTGGACATGGATCTTACCGCCGATTGCGGGGGCAATTATTGGCTATTTTACGAACGATGTAGCCATAAAAATGCTATTTCGTCCCTACAAGGCGATTTATATCGGTAAGCGTCCTCTTCCCTTCACTCCGGGGTTAATTCCTCGCAATCAAGATCGATTAGCTGTCCGGGTATCGGATACGATCATGGGTTCCCTGTTAACTCCCGAGGAACTACAAAAACTGGCTAAACGACTCCTGGACACCGAAAGGGTACAGGGGGCGATACTCTGGCTGCTACAATTAGCTTTAAAACAAATCAAAGGCGATCGGCAAGCAAAAACAGCCGAGATTTTGGCGGCGATTCTTCACGATTTATTCGGGGAATCTTTAGCGAGATTACTAAAAGTTTTAGCCCGACGGCAGGACTTTTTAGAAAAACAGATCAATCAAATTTTTGATCGCCTAGTCTTGGAATTTTCTCTCAGTGAACAACAGGCGCGACAATTCTCCGATTGGCTATTAGAAACTGTCTTACCTGCTGATGTTATCCGTCTAGCTTTAATCGATTTTTTAACCGATCGCAATATTCAAGTTATCGATGAAGGATTTCGGGAAAAAACCAGTGGAACCTATTGGGTAGTAGCCAATTTATTCGGTTTACGCAATGCCCTGGCCCGCTTACGCACTTTTTGCCTTGATGAAAAGGATTTAGCTAATACCAGAATCAAAGAATTATTACTATCTTTAGAGATGCGTAATCGTCTGAAAAACTGGTTACAAAGTATCTCTTTGCAAAATTTACCTATCTCCACCGTCAGACAATTGCGTAAAACCACTAGGGATACGGTGCGAATTTATATTCAAGAAAGTGGCGAACAATTTCTGCAAGATTTTGGCCAAACGATCGACTGGGATCAAATCGCTAATTTAATTATTAATCGTCTGCAATCCTCGGTGTCAATGACTACATCATTAGGGGTAATTAGTCAAGAGTTAGCGTTAATTTTAGAGCGTTATTTAGAGGAAGATTTAGAGAAATTAGTCGCCCAAATTATCCCAATTCTCAACATCGATCAGGTGATCCGCGATCGGGTAAATGCCACTTCCCCGGCCGATCTGGAAAATGCTATTCAAGGCATTGTTAAACAGGAATTACAGGGAATTGTTAATCTCGGTGGGATTCTCGGTCTTCTAGTCGGACTAATGCAAACAATTATTTTGATCGCACAGAATCCGGGGTAATAATTGGGGTTTGCTGAAAAAGTTTGTTGGTGGGGGCAGGGTGTGGGGTGTGGGGTGTGAATTTTCCCCCTGAAAAAGCCTTAATCTAACAAGGTTTTTAGATTTATTCAGCAAGCCCTAATTAGGGTTTGCTGAAAAAGTACGGGCGAAGCATTCGGGCAATAACCTATCGGTGAAACCGTAGATTTTTTATCCGAATGCTTCGCCCCTACAGGACGCGGGCCGATGAAGACGCAAGGTTTTGAAGCACGATTCTCTCAAAA
>NZ_JBHFLL010000278.1:0-10838 GCF_041928595.1 Microcystis sp. BLCC-F209 | reverse complement strand
CTCGACCGACCCAACTGCAACAAAAAGCGTTAGATTTATTGGGAGTTTCCCTGATTTGTACCCAGTAACGGGGCGGCGTAAATTCTCTTAATCCCTTCTACAGCACAGCTTATGGCTTTTTGTCAACGGGGAAGTCCAGTTTATATTCACTTTTGCCGATAAACTGACTACTTTTCTGCCATTTTCTCCTTGTCTTTGCTGCCAATCGGTAAACAAATCATAGTGACAAAATTTTGCCAGTTTTTCCCGAAATTGAGCAAAGGATGTGATGTGTGGTTAAACGGGGTGCATCTCACATTTGCAGAAATACCGACAATCAGCAATTATCAGTGACTCTTAAACTGGTACAAATATATCAACAATCGCGTGTAAGCATCCCACCGAAAAACTAATGCGCGGGGGGTTTGGGGGCGGCGCCACGCCCCCAACGGGGGGTTTGGGGGGTAGAACCCCCCAAAGGCTTGGATTGAGTGATAAAATCGGAAGTGATCACCAATTTTAGAAGATAGTTTCCCTTTAAAAATCCCAACTCAGTAGATTTACAAAAATGAGATGTACTCGGTTAAACGCATCCAGGAATTTTTAAGGATAAAAACACATTTGCGGTAAACCAAGGGATTCTTCCCAACCCATCATGAGATTGAGACATTGTACCGCTTGTCCCGATTGTCCCTTAACTAAATTATCGATCGCTGACATCACGATCACTCGATCGGTTCTCGGATCCACTTCAATACCGAGATAACATAAATTAGTACCACAGGCCCATTTAGTTTGTGGATAGACTCCCCCGGGTAGGATTTTGACAAAGGGAGAAGTGCGATAAAAAGCATTGTAGATAGTGATTAAATCATCCCGCACCAGATTAGGATCCCGTAAAGTGGCGTAAACTGTGGACAGGATACCCCGAACCATGGGCATTAAATGGGGAGTAAACTGGACGCGCACCTCATGACCGGCTAAATCACCGCAAATCTGCTCGATTTCGGGAGTATGACGGTGTTTTCCCGCTACATTATAGGCCCCGACCGAACTATCTGCTTCTGCCAATAACATATTAATTTTAGCTTGTCTTCCCCCTCCCGAAGTTCCCGATTTGGCATCGATAATCGTGGTTTCCGGGACAATTAAACCCTGTTTTAACAGGGGAGAAATCGCCATTAAACTAGCGGTAGGATAACATCCGGGGCAACCGATTAAAGAGGCATTTTTAATATCTTCCCGATAAAGTTCCGGTAAACCGTACACAGCCTTAGATGCGATCACTTGATCCTGACGTTCCTTACCATACCATTTACTATAGGTTTCTAGGCTAGTAAAACGATAATCTGCCGACAGATCCAACACTTTACACCCTTTAGCGATCAAAGGGGGAGCTAAATCACAGGCTAAACCATTGGGTAAACCCAAGAAAACCACTTGACAACGGGAGGCAATTATCTCTAAATCGATCGCCTCCACATTAAGATTAATGCTATGACCGAGATGGGGATATAAATCACTGTAGGGTTTTCCGGCGCTACTATCGCCCCCCAGATAGACTAATTCAACAAGGGGATGTTCTTTGAGCAAACGTACCAACTGTACGCCACCATATCCAGAAGCACCGACAATACCCACTGAAACCTTCTGTTCTTGTGTCATTTCCCTTATTCCCAAAAACTCTGAGCGTTAATATAACGCTTTGCTATGGCTGAATTTTAGCCTAATCAGTGGTATTTAAATCAAAAAACTTCCTTTAAAAATCTAGTATCTCGGCCGGGTTGTCCATAAACCGTATGATGAGGTACGAAGTTTTCCTTTGAGAGAATCTGTCATCGGGAGATGATGCCAAATTAGGTTAAACTTCATCCTCAGGAGAAAAGCTGTGATTTAATCCCCCATCTTTACAATTTTGATCGCACTGTAAACTCATAATCTCCTCCTGGTTCTAATTGGTAATCGTAGCGTTCTAAAAACCGATTCAAGGGTTCAAAAATCAAAGCCCTACCTAGGGAAGGTTGTACTAATAACTTGCCTTGAAGAAAATGCCATTGAAAACGCCATTGATATTGTTCCGTCCGCACTTCTCCCTCTAATTTCCCCGTTTGCCAAGATTGCTTAATTATCCGCACATAAGCCGTGCTTTCTGGTCGATTGCCGCCACTCACCTGAACCCTACCTATAGATTAAATATCAAATATTAAGATAGCGAATTAATCCTTGTTTGTCATTACTTGACCTAATTTTCTCGATGCTATTCCGGCGAAGTGACTTCATTAACCTTAGAAACCAAGACATTTAATTGAAAAGGTCGCCCCATTTCCTTAGTAATAAATTCTTGCAATAATTCTACCTGTCTGGGAGTAATGCTTTCCGGAGTTCTTACTACTAATCTCACCTGGGGAGGTTGATTGAGCCAATTAATCGAAGATTCCAATAATTCTGCCCGTTGAAAAGTAATCGTTCGTTGTAATAAAGCTTTTTTGATCAGCCTTTCTAAGCGAGCTTGATTGGCCAGAGTTGCAAAACTTATTCCTAAGGGAATTAGCAGCACTGCTGTCAGGATAGAAGTCAAAATTAGAGCGTTACGCGCCCGATGAAAACTAGAATAACCTGCCAGCAAAAAGACCAACAAACAGGCGAGAGCAATGCCTAATAAATTGGTAATATATAACAGAGTCGCCCCCAAACTTAGGACCCAATTGCCTTGGGATAATCCTAACCCGATCGTACAAACTGGCGGCATTAAAGCCACGGCGATTGCTGTTCCCGCTAAAGTACCTGAAATTTTCGGTTCTATTTTGGCATAACCACTGATTGCCCCCGCAGTAATTGCCACTCCTAAATCTAAAAGATTCGGTTGAGAACGGGCTTGAATTTCACTACCAAATTCGGAAATTCCGATCAATAATCCCAGCAACCAAGCTATCACTAAAGCGATGATCGTACCGACTAAAATTGCCAGGGCTGACTTACGAATTAATCGCCAACTGCCAATTAAACCACCAAAAGCTAGACTACGAATCGGCAACATTAAAGGGGCAATAATCATTGCCCCAATAATCACGGCTGCACTATTGGCAACTAAGCCTAAAGTAGCGATCGTACAAGAACTAACAATCAAAGCTAGATAGGGAAAATCGAGGGACGCTTCTGACCATAAATCGCGCCACATAGCCCTGGATTGTTGCCAGGCCAAAGGTTTTCTTGAGAACCACGAGTGGGGCTGTTCTTTTCTCGTCATTGTGCTGAGGAAGATAAACTTTTCTTTTACTTATAACTTTTTTTGTCTAATCAATGTATATTTGTATCATTTTCTTTAACTAATCTTACCATTTTTTTCTTCGCCTCGATCGATGAAACCTCCTGGCCTCTGCCGACCGCCTTCGTTAACGCTACTAGGCCGGGTAGAAGTTAGCCAAGAAATTACCGACGAAACCCGACAGATTGATCTATTTTTTTCGCCTCATCCAGCGGGGCAAATAACTGTCGATAATCTAGGATTATTAGGTCAAATTGCCCTAAATAGCACTCTCCTAGAACCCTGTGGAAATACAAAATATTTTAGAAGAAGAAGATCGAGAGGTGTTTATGATGTTATCGCAAACTTATCTGGAATGGAAAGAAGCAGTGAGACGACAGGCTAGACAAGAAGCTCTTGAAGAAGGTCTTCAAGCAGGTCTTCAAGAGACGCATCGGGGGATGATCGAAAATTTACTACAAGTGCGCTTTGGACAGTTAGATGATTCTTTTAATCTCGTGATTGAGGGATTGTTATCCTTATCCCCGGGCGAATCTAGCCGTTTATTAATCGAATCCGCCTGCGAGGACTTATTTAAGCGTTTTCACGCTATAACTCCCCAGTAGATGGAAGTAGGGGAGATGGGAGATGGGGGATGGGAGAGGGGAGAAAAAAGCTGACACTGATAACTGATGACTGATAACTGATAACTGACTCCCGACTTCTAACCCAATGTTGGACAAAGATAAACAAAAATTATCTATTGACTCCAAAAACTTGAGAATATTTAAATTAACATTTCGCAATATTTACAAATTCTTAAGAATTAATTGAGAAAGATTTTTATTTAACAACGATGTTGTAATGGTTACAGCGATTTGATAGAATTTCATAGTGGGTTATTCTGTGCTTTTTTGGACAGCAATGGTTGAAACCCTTGCTACACCTACAGGGTGATCTAATTAAGACGGGTAAATCGGTCAATTTTACCCACAACGATGATCTTTTTTTTGTGTAGTTTTATTGCAAAGAAAAAGTTTTTTTGACAAAAAGCGCAAAGTATGCAGTAGCAGTTATGGCAGAGTGGGGAAGTGGGGAAGTGGGGAAGTGGGGAAGTGGGGGAATTTCAACTAAAACCCTAAAACCCCAACACCCCAAAACCCTATCACCCGACCACTGATCACTGAATTTACCGTTTAGCGGCAACAATGGCAAAAACGGTGGTATGGGGATCGTCTTTTAAAGTCACCCCTTCCGGCATTTTTAAATCACCCACGAGCAAAGATTGCCCCACACCGATGCCCGACACATCAAATTCGATCACTTCCGGGATATTATCGGCAATACAGGAGACATTAACTTCGTTAACGAACTGTTCGATTAAACCGCCCTGTTTGGTTCCGATCGCTTCTCCAATGGCTTTAATGGGAACAACGATATCGAGCTTACCGTGAGCAGATACCGAGAAGAAACTGAGATGATAGAGATTTCTTTTCCAGGGATGAGATTGCACCTCTTGGATCAAAGCCTTTCCCGTCCAGGGCATTTCGGGAACATTCACATCCACCAGGGTATTATTTACCGAAGCCTTTTTAAGCAGGGTTAAGGCCGCTTTTTCTCCCACCACCAGAGAAACCGATTCCGTGCCGTTGTGGCCGTAGAGAACCGCCGGGATCAAACCCTGACGACGTAGGGCCCTGGGGTTAATATTTTCGGGTCTTTTTTGACATTCAACGCTAACTTGCATAGTTGACTAATCCTCTTTAGCAATGATTTAAAATTCGTAATTATCCCAAGGTGAGCCATTTTCGTCCAAAAGAGCGCGTTTTGGTCCGTGAATGGGATCTTCAACGATAATAGTTTGGTCGCGACTAGCTCCTAGGGAGATAATCGCGATCGGTACTTCCATAATCGCCCCTAGGAATTTTAGATAATCGAGGGCCTGTTTAGGCAGGTCTTCCAGACTGCGACAATCACTGGTGGGTTGTTGCCACCCCGGCATCGTTCGGTAAATCGGTTGACAACGGGCGAATTCCCCGGCACTACTGGGTAAATGGCGACAGGTTTTGCCGTCCAATTGGTAGGCCACACAGACTTTGATTTCCTCTAGGGTATCGAGAACATCCAACTTGGTGATCGCTAGACAGTCTAAACCATTGATTCGCACCGCATAACGACCGATCACCGCGTCAAACCAACCACAGCGACGACGACGGCCGGTGGTGGTCCCGAATTCCGCCCCCCGATCACACAATAACTGCTCGATCTCCCCCTCTAATTCCGTGGGAAATGGCCCTTCCCCCACCCTAGTGGTGTAAGCTTTGGCCACACCGATCACTCGATCGATTACCGTCGGACCGATACCAGAACCCACACAAGCACCCCCAGCGATCGGATTGGAGGAGGTAACGTAGGGATAGGTTCCGTGATCGAGGTCAAGTAGGGTGCCTTGGGCCCCTTCAAAAAGAATATTCTTACGCTTGCGGATTGCTTCGTAGATTTTTAGGGAACTATCGACCACATGGGGACGTAGTTTCTCGGCATATTCTAGATATTCCTCGATCACCGTCTTCGGATCTAAAGGCGGTAAGTTATATAACTTTTCTAAAATGACGTTTTTATAATTGGTCGTCCATTCTAGTTTTTGCCGCAGATTCTCGGTATTCATCAAGTCGATGACTCGAATGCCGATGCGCTCGGATTTGTCGGCATAGGTGGGGCCGATACCCCTTCCCGTGGTGCCGATTTTATATTTACCCCGTTTTTCCTCGGATGCTTGATCGAGCAGCCGGTGATAGGGCATAGTGACATGAGCCGTTTGCGAGATATAGAGATTGTCCGTGGTAACATTGAGGGCGTGTAATTGCGCCATCTCTTTTAGTAACACCGAGGGATCTATGACTGTTCCCGAGCCGATTATACATTCCGTATCCGGGTAGAGAATCCCGGAGGGAATTAGATGGAGTTTGAACGTTTGATCATCGACGACGACGGTATGACCCGCATTTACGCCACCTTGAGAACGCACCACCACATCCGCCGATCGACTCAGCAGATCCGTGATTTTTCCTTTTCCTTCGTCGCCCCATTGAGCGCCGATTACAATAACGTTAGCCAAGGTATTTTAGTCTAGCTAAAGTTCACACAAACTCCTATTATCTCTCTTGGCCAATACAACTGTCAAGTTATCTCTCTTCGCTAATTGCGGGGAGAAGGCGAGGGTAAAACTCGCCTATTTTCAGGGTTTATTGACCTTCCCGACTGATTTGACGCTCGATAGTTTCGATAGCGGCATTTAATCCCGCTAGACGGGTTTCGAGGTCGTCGCGCATCCATTTAAGGAATGTTAACTTACGCTCTTGATATTCTTGGCGGGAAGTGCTGCCACAAGTGTTAAAGAAAAAGGGAAACATAGATCTAAGGGGCCTGCTATAACTCTACGTCTCCTATCTTGACGAAAATTTCCCAAAAAGTCTAACCGTTAAGTCGCCATAATAACCATAGACCCAACCCAAAACCGAAAAAGTTAGGCAGCCAGGCAGCCAGGAAAGGGGAAAGGGTGGCGGTTAGTCCCAAGCTGCCCACTAAGAAGTTTAAAAGATAGTAGAGAAAAACAATAGCGACGCTGAGACCGAAACTGGTTCCCCGACCGATTCTTTGCGGTAGAGAACCCAAGGCACAGCCGATGGTAGCAAAGACGATGCAGACAAAGGGAAAGGCGATTTTTTGCTGGATTCGCACTTGAAAAAATCTGACTCTTTTATCATCGCCACTGAGTTTGAGCAGTTGCACATATTCGATCGCCTGTGGTATGTTCATCTCGTAGGGATCGCGGCTTTGACGAGCAAAATCGAAAGCGGAGCGAGATAAAGCGATTTTTTCGGCTTTAAAGGGGATAACTTGACTATAGGAGGCGTTAGGGGGGGTTAATTCATAGATAATGCCGTTAAAAAAGTCCCAGACGTTATCGACGGCATTCCAACGGGCCGAATCGGCGATAATAATTTGATTTAATTCTTGTTTTAGCCAACGGATAACGGTGACGGTTTTCATTTTTTCGCCGTCAAATTGTTCGGCATAAAATAAACTTCTTAAATTGCGATTAATCGTACCGTTCTCTAGGGTTTTTATTTCATAATCGGGATAATAAAAGTCTTTGTTTTGCCAAAAGCTTGCCTCTTTATTAATTTTCTGTACTAAAATTTCTGTAGCTCGATAATTAGCATTGGGAACCACATATTCATTTAATAAAAATGTCACCACTGTAACTATTAAACTCAGGCAAAAAGTTGGTATAAAAAGACGGTAAAGAGTGACTCCACAGCTTTGCAGGGCAACGGTTTCGCTATCACTACTTAAACGTCCGTAGGTAATTAAAGTGGCCAATAAAAGAGAAACTGGCAGGGAATAGGTGACAAATTCCGGCACTTTTAACAGGAGAATTTCCAAGGCCGAAGCGAGGGGTAGATTGGCATCAACTACCTGATTAGCCAAATCGGAAAGATTGCCGATAGCTACTCCCAAAGAGGCAAATAAACCAACACTAAATAAAAATGGGGGTAGTAGTTGGCTGATCAGATAGCGATCAATGAGGGCAATACCTCCATTTACCCAGTAAGAAATCTTTTTCTTAATCATTGATTTTGGTTAACTCACTCCTCTTTTATCCCATTTCCTAACCCGCAGCCGTCTTGCCTATCCCTTCGGTTAGCCTATCATATTTTGTCTTTGACGAAAAACACCGCCGGAAGTTGTATGATTGCGGGGAGAGTGGACAGAAGTAAGGATTTGGGTAAGTGTAGATAATTTTTCTGTTCCTATTCCCCGATCATCCCCAGGTGAATTATGCTGCTAAACTGGCAAACTTTTACTATTCATAAACGAGTACCTTTAACGATTAGTCGCGGCACTACCAGCGAAAATACTAATATATGGCTGCAAATTAGCGAGGAAAATATCGAAGGGTGGGGAGAGGCATCTCCTTTTGATATTACCAGCGAGGAGAAAAAACCCGATAAAATCCTGCAAGAATTAAACTCGATCGCTCCTATTTTACAATCTTTTCACCCCTGTCAACGCCAAGAAATTGAAAAAATTTTATGGCAAAATCAGATATCTTCGGCTACTCGTGCCGCTATTGACACGGCACTGCACGACTGGTTAGGCAAAAAAGCTAATTTACCTCTCTGGCAAATTTTTGGACTCGATCGCTCTTTAATTCCGCCGGTTTCTGTTACTATCGGTTTAAATTCTCCAGAAAATGTGCAGAAAAGGCTGTTAGATTGGCTAGAAATTGGCGATTTTAGCTTATTAAAAATCAAATTAGGCTCACCGGACGGGATAGAAGCCGATCGAGCTATAATTCTGGCTATTAAAGCAATTGTCCCCCATTTGCCCCTAACTGTCGATGCTAATGGTGGTTGGACATTTAGGGATGCGGTGAAAATGTGCCAATGGTTAAAGGAAAAAGGCGTTATTTATGTGGAACAACCCCTATCCGCGGGACAAGAACGAGATTTAATTGATTTATACCAAAAATCGCCCCTACCTATCTTCGTCGATGAAAGCTGTTTTTCTAGTCAAGATATCCCGAAACTGGCCGATCGAGTCCACGGCATTAATATTAAACTAATGAAAGCTGGCGGATTAGCCGAAGTGCAGAGAATGATTCATATTGCCCAAGCTTGCCGACTGCAAATTATGTTCGGATGTTACTCTGATAGCAGTTTAGCCAATACTGCCCTAGCACATCTTGGCCCGCTTGTCAACTATCTTGACCTAGATAGTCATTTAAATTTACGCGATGATCCCTTTACGGGTTTAAGCTTGGAAAGGGGACATTTACAAACAAATAATTTGCCCGGTTTGGGTGTTAGTTTACGGATAAAAGATGACTAATTATTTGACTCCTGACAAGAAAGTAGCGATTCTTCTCCACGAAGGAATCAAAGGAACTCGCGGCAAAACTGGGTTAAGTTATCTGCGTTACGGAAAAGCGCAGGTAGTGGCGATTATTGACGCAGAAAGCGCCGGCAGTACCTTAAAAGAAGTGGCCGGAATCGATCGCCCCTTGCCGATTGTTGCTAGTGTTAGGGAAGCTCTAACCTATCATCCCGATACCCTGTTAATTGGTATCGCACCCTCAGGAGGCATTTTACCACCCCATTGGCTAGAAGAAATCAAAGAGGCGGTAAATACAGGGTTATCCCTCGTTAATGGTCTCCATACACCCCTAAAACCCCTTTTTCCTCAGCTTAAACCGGATCAATGGATTTGGGATATCCGTCTGGAACCCCAAGACTTAAAAATTGGGCAAGCGCGGGCGAAAAATTTAACCTGTCAGCGTATTCTAACGGTAGGGACGGATATGAGTGTGGGCAAAATGTCCACTAGCATCGAATTACACCGATTTGCCCGAGAAAAAGGGCTAAAATCGCAATTTTTAGCCACTGGACAGGGGGGAATTATGATCGCGGGAAAAGGTGTACCCTTGGATGCAGTGCGCGTCGATTATGCTGCTGGTGCGATCGAGGCTTTGGTGTTAGAATCGGCAGAAAATAATGATATTCTGTTTATTGAGGGTCAAGGCTCCCTTTTACACCCTGGCTCCACCGCTACCTTACCCTTAATGCGTGGCACTCAACCAACGGGGTTAATTCTCGTCCATCGTGCCGGACAAATTCATATCAAAGATTTACCCGATATTCTCATCCCTCCCCTAACGGAAGTGATTAAACTCTACGAAATGACTGCCAGTGCTGGGGGAAGTTTCGGGGAGGTGAAGGTAAAAGGGATTAGTTTAAATACTTTTCATCTTAGTCCGGAGGCGGCAGTTAAAGCTATAGAAACTGTGCAGGAGGAAACGGGGTTATTTTGTACCGATGTTGTCCGTTTTGGCGGTCAAGGGTTATTATCAGTGATCAGTGATCAGTAAACAGTGATTGATTCAATCATAGTCGATGATTGGTGGTGGGTTACGAGGGATTGTTAGCTTGAATCCACATTCCGCACCCTAGGTTTTACGGCGTTGCTGAATCAAGGTATGAATGCCAAATGTGCATCGTATCCAAAAGTTAGTTTCAGTCTAGGTTTTAAAAATCCCAAAAAAGAAGGTTCATATCTCAAATCAGCAACGCCGGTTTTACTTATCACTAGGTAATAGGTGTAGGGGTAATTCATGAATTACCCCTACAATCGGCTACGTTTTTCTGGATGTTGTTAAATTTGGCTCTTCGTTACTCTTTATGCTAAATCAACATACAAGATGCCAAGATAACATACTTATAACCCGAAAATTCCGAAAGTTTCTAAAGCCATAGCCTCTTCGTTTTATTAGTTTAAGTTTATTGTTGATTCCCTCGACCACCCCATTCGTTGTCCTTCGCTCGAAATAACTAATGATTTCTCCAAACCAGTTTCGGATTGTTTGACAACTCTTGGTAAAAACACTGGAGGATTTTGCCAACCATTCCGAGATGGATAGCAGTCCTTCTGTCGGATTCTTTGAGGTTTCATAAATCTTTCTAAATTCTTCCTTTAACTCGTGCATCTTTTTCAAATTCCGTTACGTCATTTCTTCGACTAACATTTAAAATATCTTCTTCTTTTAATTGTT
>NZ_JBHFLL010000277.1:0-7699 GCF_041928595.1 Microcystis sp. BLCC-F209 | reverse complement strand
ATTAAATAATACCTTTCGACAAAGGATTTCTCGGCTGGTGAGAGAGAGTCTATCTTTCTCTAAAAAAATGGAGAATCACGTTGGGGAACCCTTTGGTATTTTATCCATGACTACAATGCACAGCAAAGCAAAGGATTAAGCCGCCATCACTACTACCGAATCACCACCAATTAATAAACCTGATCATGAGTACCAATATCAATTAGAATAATTACCTCTTTTTGCTCCTTATCATTAGTTTCTGTTGTTTCCAAAGAAAATACAATTCTACAATCATAACCACAAGAACAAGCTTTTAATCCTAGCAATTTTCCCTGTAATGAATGAGTAGCTAACTGGGGGGTAGAAATATCTTCTTGCATTAACTTTAATGTTTCAATAATTTTTTGTTCAAGTTGAGCATTACGCTTGACAAATTTACGAAATGATCGTTTAAACTTCTGTGTTGCAATAATCTCTCTCATTCATCTTCTGTTAATATAGTTTTTAATTCATTAATAATATCTTCTAAGGGTTGAGGTTTTAATTCTCCTCTTTGAAAAGCTTCCTTTGCTTCTTTAGCATTTCGGGCTATTTCTTCTCGATAGGATTCTATCATTTGATTTTTGATAATTTCTATTAACATTTCTCTCTGTTCAATAGGTAGTTGATTAACTGTTATAAGAGCTTGTTCTAATGTTATCATAATTGATCCTCTCTTGATTTAATTTAAGTAATAAGTTTAACTGATTGGCATCTTGAATATTAGAATAAGCAATCCGATCATTGATGCTTTCTAAATCTTATTTAGCTCTTGCGGATATTAAAATAACGATCATAATTTAATATTCACAATTCTGAAGATTGTTTGCTTTAAATCTGTTGATGACTTCTCTACCATCAAAACTTTCCCCACGTTTCAACTCTTGCCCCCCAATCATGACTTCCCGTTTCAATTCTTCAAATCTTCCTCGGTAAATTCTGTCTCTTTCTGCCAATAAACGCAATCCCTCTTCAATAACGGCTAAATCATCTTGATATTTTCCTGTTTTGATTTGTTGAGCAATCAAATCTTCTATTTCCGGTGTCAGTTGGATAGTGTTCATCGCTTCTCCTAATTACCTTTATATCATCCTAATCGAGTATTATAGCGCAGACTTTTTAGCATCTTATAATTTTAACAGATTATACAAGACTTGTCACACCCCCCAGCAAATTACCTGATCGATCAAATCTTGACTGATGCAAAAAAAATGGCTCTCCCCGGTTTGGTGGGTAAAATGTATTCTAAGATACAGTCTTGGGGCAGTGAGTGGAACGAACCACAGAGACACAAAGGACACAAAGATCGATCGATCATATTGTAAGTTAAACTTATCACACAGAATCTAGAAGAGCCAAAAACTTAAATATAGAATAGTGATTCAGTGGTCTGAGGAAGACAATTGTTATCTAGTTGGCTTACCAGACTTTCCAGGACAAAAATGGATAACTCATGGTAATACTTATGCTGAATCAGTGAAAAATGCTGAAGAAGTCCTAGAATCTCTGATAGAACTTTATCAGAAATTAGGGGAATCTTTACCTGAGACTGAAGTAAATAAAAACAGAGAAATTTTACCCAAATAAACTCTTGTAAGGGAATTGATGATTATTGCATTGATAAATTAGCCAAAAAGGGTTAATTGTTCTTAGGAAATTAATTTTGCACTACTACTTAGAGCAGTTATCTTAATAGTGAGGTACGAAGTTTTCGTTTTGGGGAGTCGGTCCTCGATGGCAAATTATACAATTTTTCTAAAGTAATGGCAGAGATAGTTAATTGGCCTGACCCCCAATCCCTCTCCCAGAAAGGGACAAGGTTGGGGTTGAGGGACACGAATAAAGAAAAATGGTATGACGGCGTGATTGTTCTAAAATAAGGTTATCGCCTGATCAGTATATAGCAATGACCTTAATCGCTGTCATCGATTACGACATGGGAAATCTGCACTCTGCCTGTAAAGGACTGGAAACCGTGGGTGCAGTGCCGAAAATTACCGATTCTCCCCTAGATCTGGAAAAAGCTGACGCTATTGTCTTACCCGGAGTCGGTTCTTTTGATCCTGCTGTCCGGCAAATTCGGGCCCGTCATCTCGAAAAACCGATCAAAGCTGCGATCGCTAATGGTAAACCCTTTCTCGGTATCTGTCTCGGTTTACAAATTCTCTTTGACTCATCGGAGGAAGGACAAGAGGCGGGTTTAGGGATTATTCCGGGGACAGTGCGCCGTTTTCGCTCGGAACCTGGCATTACCATTCCCCACATGGGTTGGAATCAATTAGACTTCACCCAGCCGGATGATGCTCTTTGGCAGGGATTACCCCCCCATCCTCACGTCTATTTTGTCCATTCCTATTATGTCGATCCCCTTGATCGTCATCTAACTGCCGCCACCGTCACCCACGGCAGTCAAACGGTGACAGCAGCGATCGCTCGTGATCGTTTGGTAGCGGTGCAGTTTCACCCGGAAAAATCCTCGACTAATGGCTTAAAAATTCTGGCTAACTTTGTTGAACAGGTGCAAAAATTAGCTTTAGTCTCCTAAATAAGCCTTTAAAACCCGCTCGTTTTTTTGGATTTCGCTGGGAATGCCATCGGCTAAATTTGTCCCTTCTGCTAATACCCAAACGTGGTGACAAAGAGACATAATCACATCCATATTATGCTCGATAATTAAAAAGGTAATTCCCTGACGATTCCATTCGATAATATGGTCGCTGATTTGACCGATTAAAGTGGGATTAACTCCGGCGGCTGGTTCATCTAATAAAATTAATTTTGGCTCGGTCATTAGCGCTCGGCCAATCTCTAATAATTTCCGCTGTCCTCCCGATAAAGCTCCCGCATAATCGTGCGCTTTCTCCCCCAGACCGATCGAATCTAATATCTGCAAAGCTTTGTCACGATTGTCCTGTTCCTGTTGGCGAATTTTTGCCCCCTGAAACCAGACTTTGAGAAAATTTTCTCCCGTTTGCCCCGGACTAGCTAAGAGCATATTTTCTAACACCGTTAATCGGGATAATACCCTGGCGACTTGAAAAGTTCTTACACATCCTTTCATGGCAATTTGATAGGGAGGCAGCTGATGAATGGGCTGACCATCAAGAAAAACTTCCCCTTTATCCGGGCGAATAAAATTAGATAAAAGGTTAAAAAGTGTGGTTTTGCCGGCTCCATTTGGCCCGATTAACCCGGTGATACTGCCCTGCGGCACGTCCAAATAAGCATTATTGACGGCGCGAATGCCTCCAAAACTTTTCGATAATCCTTTGGCAGAAAGTAACATATATAAATTATGAATTATGAATTATGAATTATGAATTATGAAGTGGGAAGTGTTTTCAGTGAAGAGTAATCGATGAACTGATAACTGATAACTGATAACTGAAATTATTTTCCCAAAGTTAACTCCTCTTTTTTGCCGAGGATACCCTGGGGGCGCCAGATCATTAAAACCATGAGCAGCAGACCGATAATCATAATCCGTAAAGCCCCTAATTGGCTATCATTAAAAATATCTAATTGGGGCAGAATAAAGCGAGTCAGGGAATCGTAAGCCCAGAAAATTACTGCTCCTAGTAAGGTGCCGGCATTGCTACCAGAGCCACCGAGAATGATAATAATCCAAGCGTTAAAAGTCAATAACGGCTCAAAATTAGTCGGGTAAATAGTGGTTAATTGCCATGCTAAAAAAGCCCCGGCTAAACCAGCGATCGCACCGCCTAACATCAAAGATTGTAACTTATACCAAAAGACATTTTTTCCCAAAGCCCGGGGAATTTCTTCATCTTCCCGAATCGCTTTGAGGATGCGTCCCCAAGGCGAGCGCAAAAGTAATTCTAAACCAGTATAAACGAGAGCGAGGAGTATTAAAACTACCACCATCAGCCCGGCTTTGTAATTATAGTCATTCAAGGCAATTACACCGTTTATATACAGAAAAAGCAGGATTATCGCCCCTAAAGACCCCCAAAAGATTAAAGCACTCTTTGGCGTCGGTTGATAGCTTTTACCGCTAATTTGCGACGCTTCGCGCCATTGTCGTTGCAGATTGCGCCCCAATTGCCAGAGAGCAAAGATAGCAAGCAGGGTAAACAGGGCAATAATTAATAATTTGACGGGAAAACTGGGATTTATATCCAAAGGTAGGGGATAACGTTGTAGTCCGAAACTGCCTTTCGTTAACCAATCCTCGTTAAGCACCAGTAAACGAATTAACTCAGACACCCCGATGGTGACAATCGCTAGATAATCGGCTCTTAATCTCAGGGTGGAAAAACCGATGGCCAATCCCAACAATGCCCCTAGGAACGCCCCGACAATGGCGGCAAAAATCATCGGTACACCCTGTAAAGTCAATAAAACCGTGGCATAAGCCCCTAAAGTGGCAAAAGCAACGTGACCAAAGTTAATTAAGCCAGTAAATCCCCATTGTAGATTTAAACCGAGGGCAAAAATCGCGTAAATACCCGCCCAAATTGTCAGGGAAACTAAATAATCTGTCATGTTATGGCAATTATCTTAATAGTGAGGTACGAAGTTTTCGGTTTCGGGAGTCAGGAGCCAGAAGTCAGGAGTCAGGAATCATGAGACGATGCCCAATCCAGTTATACTTCATACTTATGAGAAACGCTATAACTAAAAAATGATCTTCAAAGTAAAAAGTAAACAAGGGGTTGGGGAAGTGGGGAGATGGGGGAGTGGGGAGATGGGGGAGTGGGGAGTGGGGGAGTGGGGAGAGGAGGAGAAAAAAGCTGAAAACTCACATCTGATTACTGATTACTGATTACTGATTACTGATTACTGAAAAGGCTGATTGCTAACTGCTAGTATAATATCAGTTAAAACGGCCTCTGTAGCTTGATAGACGATTGTGGCGAGCGGAGGGTGCTAGGCTATTAATAACGAAAAAACCTTGTCCTGTTGATTTCTATGCCTCTTTTGATTCTAATTGCCGATGATGATCCCGGTATCCGCCTAGCAGTCAAAGACTATTTAGAATTAGCAGGTTATAGTGTGGTGGCGGCGAGCAATGGTTTGGAAGCTTTGAATTTATTGGATACCTATCATCCCCATCTTTTGGTATCGGATATCAAAATGCCCCGTTTGGACGGTTATTCTTTGGTGACTAAGGTGCGGCAACAGCCAGAATTTAGGTTATTACCAGTAATTTTTTTAACTGAAAGAGGGTCAACAGAGGAAAGAATTCGCGGTTATCAAGTGGGTTGTGATATCTATCTTCCTAAACCTTTTGAGATGGAGGAATTAAAAGCGGTTATTCGCAATCTTTTAGAGCGAGCGCAAATGGTGCAAAGTGAACGTCAATATCAGAAATTAAAACCAGAAGAAAGCCCCAAAACTAGGGATGTTTTAACTTCTTCTTTACAGGACGATTTTAAGTTAACTAATCGCGAGCGGGAAGTGTTAGAACATTTAGCCCGGGGACTTTCTAACAGTGAAATTGGGCAAAAACTGCATCTTAGTTCTCGCACGATCGAGAAATATGTTAGCAGTTTACTCAGAAAAACCAATACTAACAATCGGGCTGAATTGGTTCGTTTTTCCCTCGAACATAGATTAATCGATTAGCTGAAAGAAAAAACTTAAATTTTGTTTTTTACTTCCTCCAAAAGACTGCCACAGGAGTCTAAAAGTAGCTCGATTACGCGGTCAAAACCTTCACGACCACCGTAGTAGGGATCGGGAACTTCTTTTTCTGGGTGATAACGAGCATAGTCACACATTAACTTGACCTTTTCTTGATATTTTCCTGTCCGATCTAGGGATAAAATATCTTGATAATTGGCTTTATCCATGGCTAGGATTAGATCAAAATTCTCGAAATCCTCGCGGGTAAATTGTCTGGCTGTCCCTTGTAGAGGAATACCGCGTTTTTTGGCCGCCGTATTCATGCGAGAATCGGGAGGAGAACCGATATGATAACCGGCAGTCCCCGCAGAATCACAGAGGATTTTATTACCTAATCCTTCTTGTTCAATCAGATAAGTCATGATATTCTCGGCAGCGGGAGAACGACAGATATTGCCTAAACAGACGAAGAGTAGTTTATAGGACATAAATTCACTGGTAGAATCATCACTAAATTGCCAATTATAGGGCATTTTTAACATCCCGATAAAGATTTATCCTCAAAAAACTCCTCGCTGTCCATTAACCTAATTTTGGCTAATCCCAAGCTTTCTAAATAATCTTGCCACCCTTGGGGAGTATCTTCGATCGCTAATAATCCTAATACCCTAGCTACGTCTGCTACCCAGGGTAGGGTATGAATTCTATAACCCTGCCAGTTTACCTCTAAGGATAACCAAGCGGGAATCTCTTGGGGGTTAAATTGTTGGGAGGCAAGATAATCAGCTTGAAAGCAGTAAATTCGAGGTGGTTTTTGACTCTCTAACAAGGTTAAACACTCCTTCTAATCTGGACATTAATCTCTTTCCTCGTATTTTAGGGGAACCTCAGCATAATTTCTGTTAAATATGAACTTCTCTTGTCAAGAAATAGTGAAAAAACAACTGATAACTAGGCCGAGTTTCCCCAAGGTCATTTACCCTTAATTCTCCCCTAAGCGAGGACGAATAATTAAATAAATTGCCGGACCGATTAGAGGCAAAAGGGAAATTACCGGCAACAGGAAAGGATTTTTTAATCCCCGTCGGGTTAGATCATCTTGCAGCAAAATTGGACATAATAGGGTTAAAAGACAGAAATCTAAACTCATAACATGAATAAAACGGCTAGTTTGCCACTGATGCCAAAAATCAGACCAATTGCCGTTGATTAATCCGTAGGCGATTAAAATTGCCGCAGTAATTAGGGCAATTACTCCCAACCAAGGTGAGTCTAAAAGTTTAATGACCAGATTTTTTTTACCAGTAAAATTGCTGTTGGATTGACGGAGAGTTAGATAGGGTAAAATAGCGAAAGCACCCACGGCAAAGGAGGCAAAAGTAAAGGGCCAAGCGATGATTTTTTGGTCACGACCATCGATAATTAAAAGGCTAGTGTAGATAAGTGGCCAAACTCCCATCAGGTTAAAAAGAGCGATAATTAACGGGTTGATATCTTGCCATTTCCCAGTGGAAAGATTGATAATTAAATTCACTGTATCTGGTTGATCGGGGGGTGCTAGTAAAAAAGCGTATAATCCGAAGCCTAACCAAAGTAACCCGAGAATAATTTTTGTTAACATGGGAGTAGATAATTAGGTTAATTGAGTAATCGGGTGTCTAGCAGATATTTTACTAGAAAAGTGATCAAAAAATCAAGCAATATTACCTAATCAATGATCATTAAGTAGGTAGGCACAATTATTTGTAGGATGGGTTAGCGGTAGCGTAACCCATGCGGGCGTTGGGTTTCATGCTTCAAACCCACCAACGTTCAGTTTATATTTAATTCCAACCACCAAAGTAAGTATTACAGCAAAATTAATTTTCTATTCGAGACAGTTATAAGGTATCAGTTATAAGTTATAAATTTATCGACTAGCAAATTATTTTTGAAGTAATAATTAAGTTGGTGGTTTGAATTAAATATAAAATGAAGTTAGGTTGGGTTGAAGAATGAAACCCAACGCCCGCATGGGTTACGCTACCGCTAACCCATCCTACAAATAATTGTGCCTACCTACTTAATGATCATTGATTAGGTAATATTG
>NZ_JBHFLL010000276.1:0-2096 GCF_041928595.1 Microcystis sp. BLCC-F209 | reverse complement strand
CTTTAATTATTATCTCATCTTTTTCGTCTCAGGTGTTTGAATATTTATACTTAGCTATCTCAAGAGCTTTCCGAGTATTTATACTTAGTGGTTTGCTCAACTTTCTCTGTCCTTCCCTTTGTGTTTTTCAACCTGCGGAATATGGGTTTGAAACAGGATTTATTAGGGTCAACAAGAGTTTTAGGGAGACAAATTAATCAAGACTTTTGCCCCTTGACCCCCCCAACCCCCGGACATCGGGGGGCTCTTGTACTTTTCAATTGATACCTGAAAAGGTCTTGATTTTAGGGAAATATAGTTAAAGGAATCCATTCATAGGTGTTGACAATGCCTTGAAAATAATCATTAATAGTTTCTCTGGAATAGGGAACAACCCCGTCTTCACCAAACCAACGTTCATAAATTGTCACCGCTTGTTGTTGGTCGCTAACGATCCCTTCCATGAATTTTAATAAGGTGTAATTCACCGTATCGCGCCATTTAGAATCATTCTCAGGTAAAGTACAGGCATAGGATTCGTACGCGTAGGGATAGGAGGGAACTATGGCTAAATTATTGGGATTTTTAGCGCTTTTCCTTAAGCCTTCCAGGGTAATACCATCACTGGCAAAACCGTCAATTTCTCCCGCTTCTAGTTTTTGTAAACCCTCGCCACGGTTTTTAACTTTGACCAAAATAGCGGCGGGTTGTTGGGTTTTAATCACCGCTTCATTAGTAGTATTGGCAATTACTCCAATTCGTCTGCCTGCCAAGCTACCGATGTCATCGAGATTACTACCTTTGCGGGTTAACAATTGAGTGCCACTGGCAAAATAACTAACGGAAAAATCCACCTCATTTTCTCTTTTCCAAGTAAAAGTAGTGGAGCCACACTCTATATCTATCACCCCTGTTTTTAACTTTTCAAAACGATTTTCGGGAGTAACCTCAACAATTTTTAATTTAATCGGTTTTCCTAACTTCCGTTCGGTTTCTTTGCGAATTAACTCTAACATATCAAGGCTGTAACCCACCCACTTGCCTTGGGAGTTGACAAAACCAAAGGGAATAGCATCTTTACGAGCGCCGGCAGTAATTACCCCAGTTTTTTGAATGCGATCGAAGATTGCTCCGGCAAGGCTAGAATGGTTACTGGTGACGGTTAAAGCTACTGTCATCGTCATGACGGCAAGTATAAGCTTCATTTTTTTCCCTAATCTGAAAGTGGCTCAAGTCTGGGACTGTTTCAGAAGACTGAGAGTTTCCCAAAGGAAGATTTTTCAGTGGCGATTGCTGGGGACAAAAAAAGAGGAGAGATGTTACTCTCTCCCCCTTTTAGTTTTTTGGACAACATTTTAAATTGTTTTTTCAGTTGTCGCTGTCGGGCCGAACCACCCTTGCCTTTGTCGTTACGTCCCTGACGGCGGGGGGACTCCCATCGCTTAAGTCGCATAGTCTTTAATTCCAATTTAGTCAGTTATATTTACTGTAACAGGTTTAACGTCAGTTTGGGTTAAGGAATTGAAACTGTGACAACTCAAGCTCTCTGTCACCCTGTGAGATGCCGAACTCTAGTTAACCAACCGGCTCTCCCAGCTTTGGTGGGTAAAATGTATTCTAAGATACATTTCTCAAGAGCGAGGGGGTGGAACGAACCACAAAGACACAAAGGACACAAAGATCGAT
This sequence comes from Microcystis sp. BLCC-F209, assembly GCF_041928595.1. Classification (NCBI taxonomy): domain Bacteria; kingdom Bacillati; phylum Cyanobacteriota; class Cyanophyceae; order Chroococcales; family Microcystaceae; genus Microcystis; species Microcystis sp. BLCC-F209. The sequence goes on along the minus strand of NZ_JBHFLL010000276.1, from coordinate 431 downwards.
CGATCCTATGTCAATTAAACTTATGACACAGAACCTAGAAGAGCCACCAACCTTAAACACTCACCCCTTCCCAATAGACCTCGACCTAATATTATCTCAAGACCAAAAGTCTTTCTAGTTAAGGAATCTACCCGAATAAAAATTATTTTAATTGCCTCATATTTTTTCAGTGAAATTGAATTAGCAACGATAGATATACATTTCAGCTATCGAACTACTTAATTAGTATATAGGCTAAAAGCAAGCTGTGACTGGGTTATAATTTTTGAAGATGTCTAATTCATAATTCAGGCTCTTCGTTACTTGTTATGGTTCGATAGGGGGGCATAAATCGACTAAATCCTTATCTGGCAAAAGATTTAACTGATTAGCTCGCTCTAGATCAAAAACAATTGACAAAAATCGTCCAATGTCTTTCTCTATAAGGGTTC
>NZ_JBHFLL010000275.1:0-15302 GCF_041928595.1 Microcystis sp. BLCC-F209 | reverse complement strand
ATTACTGGCAAAAAAGCGTTATCGGAAAGAGTTCACCGGTGTGATTCTTGCGGCCACATTGAACCGAGAGATACGGCATCAGCAAAGGTAATCGAGAACCGAGGAAAAAACGCGGTCGGACTGACCGTGTTAGAAAACGCTCGCGGAGGCGATTTGACGGGGATCGACCGGGTTAAACCAGGTCGATCTAGTTAAAAACCTATGAACCGAGAATCTCCCGCTACACCGCGCTCCGCGGTTAGCGGGGGAGAGTCAACTAACTTATCGTCGTCTAACCCACCCGACATTATCTGTTATACTAAAAAGCGTAGTCGTTATGAGTTGCATTTACGGTTATGACTGTCGAGAATTTAGTCATTATTGGTTCGGGACCCGCGGGATATACGGCGGCGATTTATGCGGCGCGTGCGAACTTAAAACCCTTGATGTTCGAGGGTTTCCAAGCGGGAGGCATTCCGGGGGGACAATTGATGACCACCACAGAAGTAGAAAATTTCCCCGGTTTTCCCGAAGGAATCACCGGTCCGAAGCTGATGGAAAGAATGAAGGAACAGGCCGAAAGATGGGGGACGGAATGCTATACCGAAGATGTTATCTCGGTGGATTTAAGTCAGCGTCCTTTTACCATTCGTTCCACGGACCGGGAAGTTAAGGCCAATAGTATTATTATCGCCACGGGAGCCACTGCCAAACGCTTAGGATTACCCAGCGAGGCCCAATTCTGGAGTAACGGGATTTCCGCTTGTGCTATCTGTGACGGTGCTACACCAATATTTAGAGAGGAAAACCTCGCTGTCATCGGTGGCGGTGACTCGGCGGCGGAAGAAGCCGTATATTTAACTAAATACGGCTCTCACGTCCATTTATTGGTACGCGGGGAAGCGATGCGCGCCTCGAAAGCAATGCAGGACCGGGTGTTAAATAATCCGAAAGTTACCGTTCATTTTCACACCCAAGCGCTGGATGTGTTCGGTACAGGCAGTAAAATGGCAGGACTACGCATTAAAAACTCACAAACGGGAGAAATTAGCGAATTAGCCGTTAGAGGGTTATTTTATGCCATCGGTCACACTCCCAATACTTCCCTATTCCAAGGACAACTAGAATTAGACGAGGTGGGTTATGTGAAAGTCAAACCGGGGACTGTTGCTACCAGCGTCGAGGGGGTTTTTGCCGCAGGAGATGTGCAGGACCACGAATACCGTCAGGCCATTACTGCCGCAGGTACGGGGTGTATGGCGGCGTTATTGGCAGAAAGATGGTTATCGGAGCATAATTTAATCCAAGAATACCGTCAATCAGCCACTTCTGAACATTACGAGACGAAAACCGTTAGCGAAACCCCGGCCGATACGGAGGAGACTTTTGATATTGACAAAACCCGTCACGTTGGGGGTTATGCTTTGCGGAAATTATTCCACGACGGCGATCGCTTGTTAATGGTAAAATATGTTTCTCCCACCTGTGGCCCCTGTAAAACCCTGAAACCGATTTTAGATAAAGTGGTCGATGAGTACGATGGCAAAATTTATTTTGTCGAAATTGACATCGAAGCTGACCCAGAAATTGCCAAAATGGGTCAAGTAACTGGGACTCCCACGGTACAATTCTTTAAGGACCGGGAATTAGTCAAGGAAATGCGCGGAGTCAAACAAAAAAGCGATTTTCGTCAAGTAATTGAGAGTTATCAATAATCAGTTATCAGTTATCAGTTATCAGATGTGAGTTTTGAGTTTACTGTTTACTGAAAAAGCTCCCCACACCCCCACTTCCCCACTCCCTAATTCATAATTCATAATTCCCTAATTCATAATTCATAATTCCCCATGCTAGAGGCCTTACAATTTGATTTTATGCGCCATGCCATCGCCGCAGGAATATTAGTTAGTATTGCCTGTGGGATTGTTGGTACTTTGGTAGTAGTTAATCGCGTGGTTTTTATCAGTGGGGGAATCGCTCACGCTGCCTATGGAGGGATAGGAATCGGTTATTTTTTCGGGATTAATCCCCTGGTGGGGGCGATATTTTTTACCTTTTTTTCGGCTTTAGGCATGGGGTTTTTACAGCGTCGCATCCGAGAGAGAGCCGATACTTTAATCGGGGTGATGTGGGCGATTGGTATGGCGATTGGGGTAATTTTTATTGATTTAACCCCCGGTTATAAAGCTGATTTAATGAGTTATCTTTTTGGTAGTATTTTAACTGTACCGAGGGATGATTTATGGATAATGGCGGCCATAGATATATTAATTATCACCTTAGTTAGTATCTTTTATAAGGAGTTGTTAGCCATATCTTTTGATGAAACCTTTGCGATTATTCGTAATATTCCCGTGGAGGTAATTTATTTGGGTTTAATGGGAATAACCGCTTTAACTATTGTGGCAGTAATGCAGGTGGTAGGATTAATTATGGTAATTGCTTTATTAACTATTCCCGCCGCTATCAGTGGACAATTTGTTAAAAATATGAAGGGAATGATGATCCTAGCGATTATTCTAGGAATTGTTTTTACTTTAGTGGGTTTGTGGTTATCCTATAGTTTAAATCTCACCTCAGGGGCGACAATTATTTTAGTGGCAGGATTGGGTTATTTAATCAGTCTTACTTGGAAACCTTTGATGCTCACTATCACCAGAAAAATATCTCATCTTTAAGGCTCTCCCCTAGTTGTGGTGATCAGAAAAAGTTATCTAGGGGAGGATGAAGGCAATTCACCCCCATATTGCCCCACATTAGTTGTTCTCTAGAGGCCGATGGGATAGTCCCGCCAATTATAACCCTAAACGCTGCTTTTGGCGGGCTTTATAGGAAGCTAACAGCCAGATAGAGCCAGAAATCAAAGAAGGAGCAAGGACGAAAAAAGTGGCCATGGTTACGGGATGTTCCCGGGCCCAGACCCAATAAATCATCACGGCAAAAATCAAGCCACAGTAAGCTAGTCCTAGAAAGGGGATGCCAATGACCAAAATGGCGAATCGAGTATCTTTATCCATAAAATATCGGGATGGCAGCGAAAATTTAGCTGATGGGTTCCGCTTCTTCCTATCTTTAGTTATAATCTTCCTTCTGGGATTGCTGGCGGAAAAATAAGGTATTTTTTAGAATTAGGCGCTGATTATTGGGAGGCCTTCCTTGCCGAAACAAAGATTAGATTTATTATTAGTAGCCAAAAATCTCTGTGATTCCCGTCAACAGGCACAGCGATTAATTCGCGCTGGAGAAGTGAAAGTCAATCATCAAATCATCGATAAACCGGCCACAGAAATCGATCCAGAAGCGGCGATCGAGGTTAAGCAGAAACTGCCCTATTTGTCAAGGGGGGGCGAAAAATTAGCTAAGGCCTTAGAATTGTTTGCTATTGATGTCAGCGATCGCATTTGTTTAGATGGCGGCATTTCTACGGGGGGATTTACGGATTGTCTCTTGCAAAAAGGAGCAAAACGGGTTTATGGGGTCGATGTGGGTTATGGACAAGTAGCGTGGAGTTTACGGCAGGATCAACGAGTTATTTTACTAGAAAGAACTAATTTTCGCTATTTAACCCCAGAAAAGTTATATGGACAAGAAAAACCCGCCAATTTAGCAGTTATGGATCTGTCTTTTATTTCTCTGACCAAAGTTTTGCCGACCCTGTGGACGCTATTAAATCCACCGCGAGAGGCGATTTTATTGGTCAAACCCCAATTTGAGGTGGGACGGGAAAAAGTCGGCAAAAAAGGGGTAGTTCGCGACCCCCAAGACCAAGCAGGGGCAATTTTTCAGGTTTTACAGGCCGCCGAAGCCCTAGGATGGTTCTATCGGGGTTTAACTTGGTCTCCCATTACCGGACCTGCGGGTAACGTCGAGTATCTTCTCTGGTTATCCACCGATACTGGCCCAGTTAGTCCCAGGTTATCAGCGATCGCAGAAATTACGCAAGCAGCGATCGAACAGTTTTAACCCCGGTATTTTCTCAAGGAATTATGAATTATGAATTATGAATTATGAATTATGAATTGAGGTGTGGGGAGATGTATTCTTACATACAAAAACGATGATCGGGGAGTTCAATGTATCGGAAAATGGGAGAGATAACCCGAAAAATTCTTGTTAAATCATGTTAAGTCCCGTAGAAACGATTAAAATTCTCGAAAATCATCCCGATCGCACTTTTCCAGCTGGTGAAGTTATTTTTGCCGATGGCACGGAGGGCGAGTTAATGTACGGTATTCTTAGCGGAGAAGTGGAGATGTATGTCAAGGGACAATTGATAGAAACTCTAGAAAAAGGGGAAGTATTCGGAGCGGGAGCGCTCCTGCACCCAGATAAACTCAGAGAATCCACAGCTATCGCCAAAACTGATTGTAAATTAGCCTATCTCAATCAACCGCAGTTTTTATTTGCCGTGCAGGAAACTCCCATGTTTGCGATCGAAGTGTTAAGAAGTTATTCCGATCGCTTTCGCAAGTTAAAAAAAATCTTCACCAGTGAAGCATAGAGGAGCAAAGGAAAGCCATCCCCTGAAAACTATTGACCGAAAATCTCACCGATAGTTAAACGGGAACCATTGACCAAATCCCCACCAGAACGCGGAGGTTTCCCCGATAATTGCACTTCTTTTAATAATAATAAACCCTCACCCGTCTGCACTACCGGCCCGAAATTTTTCCAGAGAGCCACGATCGATCCCACTTCTCCGCTTAGATGAGAAAGGTCTTTTGTCTGTAATTCTGGAGGAAGTTGACCGAGATCCTCTAGGGGAATAGTGGCCATCACTTTTAGGGGTTGTCCCCGGAAAGTGGTCAGCGCATGAGGATAAAAACCCCGGACTCGATCGTGAATTCTCCGGCCTGAATCTTGCCAGGGGATTAGATAGTCAGATTTCTCAATTAAAGAGGCATAGGTGGCATCGTCGTTATTTTGAGGAATTGGGGTAATTTCTGCTCGATCGAGCTTAGAGAGGGTTTCTAGGAGCAAATCCGCCCCCATTTGGCCTAGGGTTGCTCCCACCTGTTCGGCATTGTCAAAAAGAGCGATCGGGCTGTAGGCTTTCAGTAACATCGGTCCGGTGTCCATGCCCGCATCCATTAACATGGTGGTAATGCCGGTTTCTTTTTCTCCCCTAGCGATGCACCACTGCACGGGGGCCGCTCCCCGATATTTCGGCAAAATTGAGCCATGAACGTTAATACAGCCTAATCTCGGCATCTCTAGGATTTCTGGGGAGAGAATTTGTCCGTAGGCAACGACTACAAAGGCATCCGCTCGCGATTGTCTGAGAAAATTTAAGGTTTTAGCGTTTTTTTTCACACTTTTGGGCTGCCAAACCGGTATTTGCTGTTCTATGGCTATTTGTTTCACCGGTGAGGGGATTAATTGATTGCCCCTTCCCCGGCGCTTGTCCGGTTGGGTAACGACGGCAATCACTTCTATATCGGGATTGGCTAATAATTTTTTTAGGGTGGGAACAGCAAAAGTCGGGGTTCCGAAAAAAACAATACGCATGGGAAAGGGGGGATTTTTCAGTTATCAGTGAGCAGTAATCAGTAATCAGTGAAAAGAAAAGGGCGAATTCTTGAGTGAGAATGTCCACCCAGTTATTAACGACTAACTATGCCAGACCATTGGATTTTTTTGGCTTTTTCCCGACGATAGGAGAAAAAATGCTCCTCTTGTTGATAGGTACAAAAAGGAGCGATCGCGATTTGTTCATCCCTAATTCCTAACTGTTGTAGTTGATGATAAATCACCCGTCGCACGTCTAAGCGCACTTTTCCTTTTTCCTCGTCAGCAAATAAGGGGGAAGGGGAGAGGTTAAATAAATTGGCCAGAATTTGCTCGGGATTGGTTTCTTGGGGAAATAAACTTAAACCCACTTCTGCTGCAACTTCTCCATCGACTTGATAGACTTCCCCAGCAATTGCCGGCCCCAGGGCCAGGACTAAGTTATCTAAACAACTACCGGAGTTTAATAACTGCTTAACTGCTTTGGCAACTATCCCCTTGGCTGTCCCTCTCCATCCAGAATGAATCGCCACCCCAACACCGCTAGAGCGATCGCCTATTAGTACGGGTGTACAGTCAGCACTGGCCACCCAAATCCCTTGACCGGAAGCATCGGTAATAATTCCATCCGCTTCGGCTATTTCTGGGTTAGTAATCCCTTGGGGATTTAATAGGCGATCGCCATGTACCTGTTTGACGCGATAAACCGGTACATTTGCCCCTAAAGCGGTCGTAAAAGCTTCCGGGGTTTGGGGGTAATAATGACGGGTAAAAAAGCCGTGGGACCAATCCTCTAGGAGATTACAGGTAAGATAGGGCAATCCTTGCCATGTTTGCCATTGCCACAGAGCAGTCTCGGTTAATCGGACATCGATCGCTACATTGGTCACAGTCTAAGCCTCTCTTGCTCCATTAATGCCTCGTTCTCTCCTATCCTAGTTCTGAGCTTGGCAAACGGCAACCGGAAGATTATTACCCAAACCCTTGACAAATGGCGAGACTTGCTTTATGCTTTTTGTATGGTGGGAATCCCTGCGCCCATATATATAGAGTTTTTGAGCGAAAATAAGAGAGAAAAAAATAGGCTCAAAATAAGTACCTAATTGAGATGCTCTCACCCTGAGATTCTATTCAGAATCATCATTATAAATATCTTGGAGAGTTTTATTTTCGTAGCGTTCCTGATCTTGATTTTTGACGCGACGGGAAGGACGACGATATTTTTTATTAGCTAATTTGGGTTCATAGGTTTCTTGACCTGCTTCCTTAATTTTTAACTTTAAACTTGACTCTTTCGTGCTAGTTTTCTGTAATGACTGTTCTCGTGCGATCGCTTCTTCTAAAAATTCTAAATAATGTTGGTAACGTTCCCAATCTCCCCTGACCACACAGTTAGGTTCCCGACGGTGAGTACAATCATTAAATTGACAATTTCCCAAAGCTAAACGCTCTCTCACCTCCGGAAAATAAAAAGTTAATTGTTCTGGTGAACAGTTAATATCCGGTTGGTTAAAACCCGGACTATCGGCCAATAAACCGCGATTTGGTAAAGCAAATAACTCCACATGACGGGTAGTGTGACGACCTTTTTGCAGTTTTCCCGACACATCCCCCACCCGTTGATTAATTTCAGGAATTAGGCAATTAATTAAACTCGATTTTCCCACTCCCGAAGGACCGGCCAAGAGAGTGATTTTATGGTTTAATTGTGCCAATAAAGCCTCAAATCCCCGATTTTTCTCCACACTGACAAAAAAGGGCTGGTATCCCCAACCAGCTAGGCGATCGCCCCAGAGTTCTATTTGTTCTGGTTCCCCCAGATCGATTTTATTGACACAGACGGCAATTTCTAAGCCTGTGGACTCGGCTTTCACCAAAAAACGACTAATCAGCCAAGGATCGAGGACGGGTTCAGCAAGGGCAAAAACTAGCAAAATCTGCTCGATATTAGCAACGGCCGGCCGATCGATCTCGGTACTGCGGGGGAGGACTTCTGCGATCGCACCCTGTTGATCGGCAAAATTGACCTCCTCCACGCGTACCCGATCACCAACCATTACCGATTGACCGATTTTTTGCAAGCGAGCGCGACGGGTACAGAGAAGATTTTCGCCGATAACGGGAGAATCCAAGCGTACCTGATAGAAATTTGCCTGTACAGCCACCACTGTACCGTATAAATCGGTTAATTGTGCATCTACCATTTAGGAATCGGGACGATAGACTTTGAGAACAAAAAAGCTATCTCGGTCTTCGATCGATTCTATCTGATAACCTTCCACGGTCAGGCTAGTGGGAACCTGTTCGATCGGTTCCCCGGCATCTAACCAGACTTCCAACCGTTCCCCGGCGGTCATTTTCTCTAATTGCAATTTTGTGCGGACAAAATTAATTGGGCAGGGAGTGCCGCGCAGGTCTAAAGTCATAGTTATTTATGGAAGATATTACCTAAAAAACCCTCGATGCCGCCTTTCCCCACGGTTTCCCCGCGAACTTTCGCCAATTTTTCCAGCAATTCCCGTTCTTCTCCCGTGACACGGGTAGGAATCGAGATTTTAACGGTAATGCGATGATCACCGCGACTGACGGGATTGCCTAATTTGGGAACCCCTTTATTTTCTAAAATCAGTACGGTGTTCGGTTGAGTACCGGCAGGGATAGTCAGGTCTTCTTGGCCATCTACAGTATTAATTTTAATAGTACAGCCTAGAATGGCTTGGATATAACTAATCGTGACATCCGATTTAATGTCATTACCTTCCCGTTGAAATTCCCCATCGTTTTCCACGGTTAGATAAACAAATAAATCCCCCGGCGGACCGCCTTTCAGTCCTGCGTCTCCTTCCCGGGCAACGCGCAATTTCATGCCGTTGTCAACCCCCGCGGGGATGGTAATTTTCAGTTTTTTGGTTTCCTGTCTGCGTCCGGAACCGCCGCAAACGTCGCATTTTTCCTCGATCACTTCGCCAGCACCGTCACAGGTGGGACAGACCGAAACCTGAGCAAAAGTACCGAAGGGAGTACGGGTGGCACGACGCACCTGACCAGTACCATTGCAAGTAGTGCAGGTGCGGGAACTCGTCCCCGGTCTGGCCCCACTGCCTTTACAGGTTTGACAGGTTTCCAGATGACGGATGCGGATTTCCTTTTCACCGCCAAAGACCGCCTCGCGGAATTTCAGTCTAAAATCGAGACGCAGATCCTCGCCCCGGGTAGGGCCTGTGCGTCGGCGGGTGGTTGCTTGGCCGCCCATGCCGCCGAAACCACTAAAGATTGTCTCAAATATATCGGCGAAACCGCCCATATTGTCGGCATCAAAACCGGCAGCGCCCCCAGAAACCCCAGCTTCACCAAAGCGGTCATAACGATTGCGGGTTTCTGGTTCCGAGAGAATTTCGTAGGCGCGGTTAATTTCCTTGAAGTATTCCTCGGCTCCCGGTTCTTTGTTAACATCGGGATGGTATTTTCGGGCGAGACGACGATAGGCGCGTTTGATGTCTTCTTTGCCGGCATCTCGCGAGACACCTAGAATTTCGTAGTAATCAGTGGGCATAGGGGGCTATGGTTCTGCGGGCAATTTATAAATAGAGTTTAAGTCTAGTTGTTACTCTAACAAACTATACATAATAGTTTAGTTGGGTTATCCCTACTATTTCTTTTTGTTGGGGGTTAGGGGTGGGGGAGTGGGGAAGTGGGGGAGTGGGGGAGTGGGGAATTATGAATTATGAATTATGAAGTGGGGAAGTGGGGAAGCTGTCTCATCACCCTATCACCCCAAAACCCTATCACCCCAAAACCCTATCACCCTATCTCCTGACGACCGTCTCGGAGTCTCCTGTCGAACGACTCCTGACGACCGATAGCTTTTCCCTTTTTTAATCTACGGCCTCGTAGTCACTGGCGCTCATTTCTTCCTCATCATAGGGAGCCTGATCACTGCCCGATTTGCCAGCTTTAGTTTCCAGATTACTATAGGTTCTGGTTCTAGTGTGGGAGATGGTTGGCCGGTCGGCGAAGGTATTCGAGGAAGTGGTCTGGATGCGGGTGGGCCGGGTCTGTCTTTCGGTGACATCGATCGATTCAAAACCAGTAGCGTTGAGGGCTTGGGTTTCGTCTTGTTTACCCCTGTAGATGCGGGTACCGATTTCGAGGACAATCTGACGAAATTCTTCTAGGGTGGTTTTTAGCTTTTCTGGGGATAGGGAGGGGTCGCGCAGGGCGATTTCTAACTGTTGCCGCTTCTTGTCCGCCAGTTGCCGGATATCGGGGGTGACTAACTCGCTGTTTTCCCTGAGGGTGACTTCGTAGCTATAGAAAAGACTATCGGATTGGTGGCGAATATCGATCATTTGCAGACGACTGCGATCAAATTCGGCGTATTTTTCGGCTTCTAGGCGCATTTTTTCAATTTCGTTCGGTTTCAGCCCTCCAGTATGGCTAATGACAATGCTTTGTTCCTTGCCGGTGCCTTCGTCGCTGGCGGCCACTTTCAAGATGCCGTTAACATCGATCTCGAAGGCCACTTCGATTTGTGGCATACCCCTAGGAGCGGGAGGAATTCCCGTCAGGAGAAATTTACCGAGGGTTTTATTATCCCGGGCCATGGCCCGTTCCCCTTGTAGAACATGAATTTCCACCGAAGTTTGACCATCGGCAGCGGTGGAGAAAACCTGAGATCTGCTGGTGGGGATAGTGGTATTGCGATCGATAATTTTGGTAAAGACTTCGCCGAGGGTTTCAATGCCGAGGGAAAGGGGGGTGACATCGAGGAGGAGGACATCTTCCACTTCTCCACCTAAAACTCCAGCTTGAATCCCCGCCCCCAAAGCCACGGCCTCATCGGGATTAACAGAGCGATCGAGTTGGCCTGCAGAAAAGAAACGGGAGATTAATCGCTGTACGGCGGGGATTCTGGTGGAACCGCCGACGAGGATGACACGATCGATATCGTTAGGCTGCAGTTCGCTATCTTTGAGGGACTGTTGTACGGGTTCGAGGGTTTTTTCCACTAATTCTCTGGTTAATTCCTCGAATTTAGCGCGAGTTAGTTCTAATTCTAGGTGTTTAGGGCCGGTTTCGTCGGCGGCGATGAAGGGGAGATTGATCGAGGTGCTAATCAGGCTAGAAAGCTCGATTTTGGCTTTTTCGGCGGCTTCTCGCAGTCTTTGGATCGCCATGCGATCGCTGGCTAGATCGATGTTTTCTTGGCTTTGAAAGTTCTCCACCAGCCAGCGCACTAAGAGGTTATCAAAATCGTCCCCCCCAAGATGGTTGTTGCCGGCGGTGGCTTTCACTTCAAAGACTCCCTTTCCCAGTTGCAGGACGGAAACGTCGAAGGTTCCTCCCCCCAGGTCAAAAACGAGGATATGTTGATCTTCGTTTTGTTTATCTAAACCGTAGGCCAGGGCGGCGGCGGTGGGTTCGTTAATAATTCTTAATACTTCTAATCCTGCGATCATCCCCGCATCTTTAGTGGCTTGACGTTGGGCATCGGTAAAATAGGCAGGAACTGTAATCACGGCCTCGTTGATCGGTTCCCCCAGATAGGCCTCAGCATCGGCCTTTAATTTTTGCAGGATCATGGCCGAGATTTCTTGGGGGGTAAATTCCCGATCGCGAATTTTGATATTGACGGTATCATCGCGACCGCGTTGGCAATGATAGGCAACTCGTCCCCTTTCTACCTCGGTGTCTTGCCAACGCCTACCAATAAAGCGTTTGATGCTATAGACGGTATTTTCGGCATTAGTGACCGCTTGACGTTTGGCCAGTTGTCCCACGAGGCGCTGGGCCTTGCCAAACCCCACGATACTAGGAGTTGTCCTTCCCCCCTCCGAGTTAGGAACTATAATCGGCTGACCTCCCTCGAGTACGGCAACACAACTGTTGGTTGTCCCTAAGTCGATGCCGATGACTTTTCCCATGACGCTCTCATAATGACGTTGCTTAATAGGATACAATCGTTTACAAAAATTGTCCCCAAATTGGCCACGGGCTTTTCACCTCGTCTAAATCTTGCCGAGGATGAAACGGGACAATTTTTATCCGATCCTAACAAAACTTCTCGGTAAAATCCACAAGCGGCAGGCGAGTGGTCTATTAGGTCAGATACAAGCTTAACCCAAAACCAGTAATTTTGCTGATGCTTTCGATCCCGATTTTTTGTAGTATCAAAAAATCACCCTTTTGACTATTTAGCGATCGCTAGTCCGCTCAAATCCGTTTTAACAGTATGATTAACTCCCAAGTTATGGATTGTTTCCCCCGCTCCGGTGTTTCCCACTTTCCTATACCTTTTAAACAGGATTGAGGACAAGCCATACTCAGAGCAATTTAGGATAAGATAAGCAATAAAGCGATCCTAGAGGACTTAATCATGATTAGAGCCTATGCTGCCCGAGAAAAAGGCGGAAAACTAGAGCCTTTTGACTACGATCCAGGTATATTAGGGGATGAAGATGTAGAAATTGCGGTGGAATATTGCGGCATCTGCCACAGTGACCTAAGTATGCTCGATAACGATTGGGGACTGACCACCTATCCCTTTGTCCCCGGCCATGAAGTGGTCGGCACGATCGCCGCTCTTGGTGCTAAAGTCAAAGAATTAAACCTAGGGCAAAGAGTCGGTCTTGGTTGGTTTTCCCGTTCCTGTTCCACCTGTGAAACTTGTATGTCGGGGGATCAAAACCTTTGTGCCACTGCCGAAGGAACTATCGTCGGTCGCCATGGCGGTTTTGCCGACAGAGTCCGCGCTCATCATAGTTGGTTAGTTCCCTTGCCGGACCAGTTGGATGCTGCCAAAGCTGGCCCGCTTTTTTGTGGTGGTATAACCGTCTTTAATCCGATTGTCCAATTTAATATTAAACCCACGGCCCGAGTTGGTGTGATTGGTATTGGTGGATTGGGCCATATAGCCTTAAAATTCCTCAAAGCTTGGGGCTGCGAAGTAACCGCTTTTTCTAGTAGTCCCGATAAAGAAGCGGAGGCCAAAGAATTAGGCGCGACTCATTTTATCAATTCCAGAGACCCCGAAGCCTTGCAATCGGTACAAAATTACTTTGATTTCATCATCTCTACCGTTAACGTTAATCTCGATTGGGGTCTTTATATCGCCTGTTTACGTCCCAAAGGTCGTCTGCATATTGTTGGCGCTGTTCTTGAACCCATGGCTACCTATGCTTTTCCCTTGATTATGGGTCAAAAATCGATTTCCGGCAGTCCTTTGGGTAGTCCCAGTACCGTCAGTAAAATGATTGAATTTGCCTCTCGCCATGGCATTGAACCGGTGACAGAAACCTATCCTATCTCCCAGGTGAATGAAGCTATGGAAAAATTGAGAACTGGACTACCTAAATATCGCCTCGTCTTGCAAATAAAATAAAACCATCTCTATCCCGGACGTAACCCCGATGACTCAACCCCTCACTCCTCCAGTTATCGATTGGGAAGAACCCCCCATTCCTCCAGAAGACTTGATTTTTGATGATGGAGAACCTTTGGAAACGCACCGTCACCGCAAGGCCATGAATGTCTTAATCGATTCTATCGAACAAGCCTATCAGGATCGAGAGGACTTTTTTGTTGGCGGTAATATGTTTATTTACTTTAGCCGTGAGCGGGTTTTTAATAAAGATTTTCGTGGCCCCGATTTTTTCGTTGTCCTCGATATCGATGGTAGTTATAAACGACAAGGATGGGTGGTTTGGAACGAAAAGGGACGTTATCCCGATGTGATCGTAGAATTAATGTCAGAAAGCACCGCAAAAATCGATTTAACTATCAAAAAAGACCTCTATGAGCGGACTTTTCGCTGTTCCCAATACTTCGTTTATAATCCCTTTGATGCCACTTCCCTGCAAGGTTGGGCGTTAGACCAAAATCAATGCTATCAAGAAATTATTCCCGACCAGCGCGGTTGGTTATGGTGTCAACGTTTGGGATTATGGTTAGGAGTCTGGATGGGCAGCATCCAACGAGAAGAAGCCCCTTGGCTGCGTTTTTATGATCTAGATGGCAATTTAATCCTCTTACCTGCGGAATTAGCCGAAATCGAACGTCAGAATGCTGAAATCGAACGTCAACGCGCTCAGGCAGCCTCTCAACAGGCCGAAAGCGAACGTCAACGGGCGGAACGTTTAGCGGCGCAATTACGGCAATTAGGCATAAATCCTGATGAAACCCCGTAATCGGCCCAGGAATGACCCCTATCTCTAAAAACCAAAAGCCCACACCTCCCGATCTCGGTTTGTGTGGGCTGATTGTTCACTTAATTCTAAGATTGAAAGCTGACACTTTGGCGAAATCTAAGAGCCTAACTCAGAGTAGCACCAGAGCGATCATAAGTTTGGGAAGAGAAGTCGGCCGAGAAGCGACGTTGAACGGTTTCCCCGTGGCCATTATCATTGTCAATACCGATTTCAGAAGCACTTCTGCCTAACATCGATTGTTGACGATTTTTAACGGCGTGGTGGTGACGCATCATTAAGGCACGAGCTTGTTGTTCTGTGGACATAATCATTTCCTCCGATCTGCAAATCGCATTTTGAACTTTTTTAATCACCCACTAATATATATAACATACAATTCTGTATCTATTTTTACAAAACGTCCTAATCCCAGAAAAATTAACAAAACTTTACAATAGGATGCAGGAGACAGGAGGTAGCTTTTATTTATTATCCCCACTTCCCCACTTCCCAAGACATCAATCGTCCTCAGACCTTAATCGAACTAGGTTCATCGACGGCGGCGATAATGCGATGACAACCAGAAAAGGGTTGGGACCATTGATACTGGTGTTCTAAAGGATTACCCCAACAGAGGCCGAGATATAATTCCGTGCGCGCCACATCTAATTCCGCCCATTCCGACTGGGCAACTAATTCGGCTAGAGAATCGGCAGAAATGGGACGACGGGAGTTAAGCGCCCACCAAAAATTCATATTAGAGGTGATACTGTTCCAAAACTCTAAAACCGAGGCTTTGGCAGCCATGAGAATTTCCTTGTCACCCGCCACGGCAACTAATTGATTATGAATTTCGGGATAACGGAGAGTGCGATCGCCCCATTGACAAACACGCCAGATAATACCCGAAACCTGATATTTTTGTTGATAATCGTGAACTTGGCGGCGAAAATCCTGATAGGCGAAGACTTTGCCCACCTTTTCTAGATTGATCGCCTTGGCAATCACCGGATTATCAATGCGCTCCGCCGGGGAGAGTAACAGACGTTCCCCTTTGCAAGTGGCGTGCATTTCTCGCTCGAGGATTTCAATTAACTGCTGTGTCGAGTAAGCCATACTACCGCTCTTACCTGAGAGAGGATTTCTTTTTATGATAAACTCGAATTTCCGTAGTGGAAAGGCTCGAGTGCTAGAAAATTGTCAATCATCGGAAATATCGGCAGCATACCCGTTAATACTTATCGGCGAAAAAACCCCTGAAAACACCGGAATTGACAGGGAGAGAAGAGAGTCTAAGTGCTAGGTTTGACATCGGTTACTTTTTTTCCCGTCTAGATGGCGAGAATTGTCAGGAAAAGTCAACCCATCACTCCCCCTCAAGGATTTTTATCGATTCCAGTCAATCGATCGGGAACAGTATAAGTGTATTTAATTAACTGGCCGACGTTTAATTTATCGTTCTAAGTATCTAAGCACAATTAATTACACATCTAAGCCACTAAGCTGTTCGTAATTTAAATTGCTTGTTGAGACGAGGCAAGAGGCACTCTTGCAAGAGGCAACAGTAAAGGGATTGAGGGAGATTCGGCTAATCTTAAGAATAAGCACTTTAAATGCGTCTTAGCTTAC
>NZ_JBHFLL010000274.1:0-16940 GCF_041928595.1 Microcystis sp. BLCC-F209 | reverse complement strand
TAGAGAAGATGCAAGGGTGATGCAAGGGTGATGCAAGGGTTTTAAGAGATTCTAGCAGATTTAAGTGCATTTGGGAAGCTCTCAATCAAGCTAAAAGCCCTTTCCTGTAAGGTTTTTACCATTATTCAGCAAACCCTACTTAAAACTCCAATCTGATAACTGATAACTGATAACTGATCACTGAAAGGGAAATTGCCGACGACGACGATACCAAGTTCCCACACCTACTAACAGAGCAATAAGGGTAAAAGCCACCATCAGGGGCAATATATCGCCTTTTCCTAAAGATTTTAAACCCGCACCCATCATGACAAAGGGTAAAATTCCGGGGACAGTGCCTAATAAAGTACCGATGAAATAATCGCGAAAACGGATAGAAGTTAATCCCGCAACAAAGTTAACGATACCGTAGGGAATAATCGGTAATAGACGGATAGCAAACATATAAAATAGGCCGCCTTGCTGCATTTCTGCATCGATCGCTTGCCATTTTCCCTGAAATTTTTTGGCGGTATATTCCCGGCCGATAGTACGGGTAAAAGCAAAGGCAACTATAGCGGCCACCAAAGCGGCGATCGTTGTCCAAACTGTTCCCATAACTACCCCAAAGATCGCCCCACCACTGAGGTTTAAGGGGGTAGAAGGCAGAATTAAAATTGTCCCGATCGTATAGAGAATAATATACAAAATGGGGGCTATAATTCCCATTTGTTTTAACCAGATCTGTAATTGTTGGGAGTCGATACCACCGAGCAGATAAACTCCCATCGCTGTGGCGATAATACAAATTATGGTTAGGATAATAACACTACTTTTAGTTTTAGACATTTAACGGCAATTTTGGGCTAAGTTCGGGTTGCAAAACATAAGATGCAGCTAGGGGCTATATTTCCCTATTGCCAAAAATATAGCAGAAATCGACTAAGAATCGCTCTCGATCTCAATATTAGCCGGCTGCCCGATCCGTCCCCAAATTACCCCCGATATCGGTTTGGGTAGTTCAGTTAATCTCCTGGCAAACCACGATCGAAAAACCATTGACTTTATAGTTATCGGCAATTACTGTCCCTTGATCCACAGACCAACAATTATAATTGGTTTCTGCCCAAGCTGCCGTGTCAATAATTCTTACCCAACGATAATTATTGGATGGGGAGGGAAGACGAAAATCCACCAGCAGATGATACATATTAATTAACACCAGAAAATCGTGATCACCGACGGCACTACCATCAATTAAAAACCAAATACAGCGATCATCGGCAGTTAACTCGCTAACCCCATCGGGTTTTTTAAATAAATAGGTGACATCATTGCCCGCATCGAGAACCAGATCCCCATAGCGGTGCTGTTTAAGTGCTGTATGATTCTGTCTTAAGTGAGCAATATAAGCGGCAAAAATAAATAAAGGATTGCGTTCTTCTTGATTAGTTCCCGTGCCAAAATTATTGTGATAAGCTTCCCGATAACCGGTGGGCAGTAGATGGGGTGAACGGGTGGCAATCATATCATAATTATTCCAAGTGGCCACACTATCAATATTGTAGGGATTATTATTACCATTTTGGCTGCGGCCAAATTCATCACCCCAGACAGTCATGGGAACACCGCGAGATAAAAATTGAATCGTCCAAAAGTTGCGTAATCTTTGGCGACGTAAAGCCTGATCACCCCCAGAATCCCAAGAATCGTTATTATTATTGCCGCCATCGGAAGGACCAAAGGGCCAGGGAGTGAGGTTATTTTTGTGGTTATAACTGACCAAATCCATCAGGGTAAAACCATCGTGGGCAACAATAAAATCGATCGATTTTTGTGGTCCGCCTTGGTCATTAAAATTGCGATAATCTCCGTTCACCTGTTCGATGAATTTAAAAGTATTACCATCCCCCTTGCAAAAACGCCGGATTGCATCGCGATAACGGCCATTCCATTCTCCCCAACCTGTCGGGAAATTCCCCACTTCGTAACCCCAGCGATCCCAAGCTTCGGCGATCATTTCCGCATCGTATTTCTTGCCTAATTTCTTGATCTTTGCTAACAAAGGATGTTTAGGAAAAAATTGTTTTTGTTTGCCCCGATCTTCTCGTTCATGACTAGAAGGAGTTCGACCGAGAACGGGGGCCAGATCAAAACGAAAACCATCAACTGCCATGGTTTCTAACCAATAGGTGAGGGAATCAAGAACCAGATTGCAGGTGACACTATGGGAAAAATTTAATTGATTTCCGCAGCCAGTGGCCCCATCGACTAGATAATGTTCGTCGGTGAGTTGATAGTATTCCACCACATCAAAACCACCAAAACTAACCAATCGGGTGACATCGTTGCTGCCCCAATTGCCCCCTTCTCCGGTGTGATTATAGACCACATCGAGATAAACTTCCATACCCTGGTCGTGGAAAGCTTTGACCATGGACTTAAACTCTCTGGTGGGTCCCCCGGGGGAGCGATCATAAGCATAACGGCGATCGGGGGCGAAATAACCAAAGGTCATGTAACCCCAATAGTTACCACCGGGGCGATCGTCGGGGTTATTATCGTTAGCGGTTTCCTGGACCGGTAAGAGTTCGATCGTGGTAAATCCTAGCGCTTTTAGGTATTTGGCCATATAGCCGGCTCCCGCATAAGTTCCCCTGTACTGGTCGGGAACGTTGGCCACTTCCTCAAAACCCCTAATTCCCTTGAGAATATCTTCTAAACGACTAGCGGAGGGGTGATTGCTGAAACCGCGTACATGGGCCTCATAAATGATCGCTTTTTCGGCACCCAGACGGGGACGAATCCCGGTAGAAGTCCCATCTGGAGCGATCACAATGCCTTTGGGCGACCATTTACCCGTATCGTATTGCCGCTGGATTACTCCTTTGTAGTCCCCCCCTCCTGTGGCATAGATTCCAACATTTTCTCCGGCCGCGACCATGGCCGGGGTTTCTAGGTCGTGGGAAAGTTCTCGCGCGTAGGGATCGAAGAGGACTTTATTGGGGTTAAAACGATGGCCAAAATCGTCCACATCTGCCCGAAAACCGGCGTTACTGTGGCCTCTTTGCCATTTTTGATCAAATTGCCAATTGGGACCCCAACAGCGAAAAGCGTAGTAGCTGCCGTGGGCAATACCAGCGATTTTTGCCCGCCATGTATCATCCTTTGGGTTTTTTGTCAACCAGTAATCATACTTAGCGTTTTCTCCCGTCGGGCGATCGTAGATTTCCAGAAGAATCTGACTGGCATTTCTAGAATAGACGGCAAAGGTGACACTATCGCTCCGATAATGCGCCCCCAGGGGATAGGTGGCATCAGCCCAGAGATGGCTATCTAAGGGCGCATAATTACCAGATTGGGGATGATTTTGACCGATCGCTGGTAACATAAATTGGCGGAATAATATCGCCTTTGATAATAGACATTTTTTGATCGAGGAAATAAGAAAAAAATCTAAAGCTTGCTCCCCCCAAAAAACCAGCTATGCAATTTGACCTAGAGATAAATTTTCGGCTTGTAAACAACCATTTTGTCGATGCAAGTCCCATTCAAGATAGGCTAATCTTTCTTTAATGTCCCGATTTTCTGCCGTCGGTAAACTAATTTGGTTAACTAAATCACTGACTAATTCATCTAGATGGTGTAGATTGCTAGGGAAATTACTAAGTACCTAAGCAAAATTAATTACACATTTCGATCAAGCTTTTGCCTTTTGCCTCTTGCCTTGTGCCTATCTTCACTAGGAAATTTATTTTGCACGACTACTTACATAATTTTCCTCTCTAAAGCCAGAATTGACAATCATCTTCTAATAAACTAGGATAAATTCCTTGTAAGCGTCGATAAGCAATAATATCCGCTCCATACAAAGGGATAGGTAAACGGGGATCTTTGAGAGAACCATAGTGAAGTAAAGTTAATTTTAACGTAGTGTCAACTAACTGTTTTAAATTTACTTGCTCTCCCAATTCATTAACTTTTAAGCGCAAGGGACGAGGAACACCAATTTTTTCAGAAACTTGGGACGTTATCAGGATAACTTCCCGATTTGATAAAGCTAAAGCTAATCCTTTGGAGGGAGCATTTATCTGTTTTTGCTCAAAATTATAAAGTCTAGGAATGCCAGTTTTATAACATTCTACGAGAATAAATTTAGCATTAATTGCTCTAGCTCTTGCCAGTAAATTGTCAACCTCCTTTCCTTGAAATTTACCATCTCTGTAAATGAGAACTGTCTGATTTTTTAGTTCAGCTTGCGGTAAACAATTTTCCAGAATCCGTTGAGGAATTTCTTCTCCCTCGGTTAAACTATCTTCTACCCGACAGCGAACAAATTCTCCCTGTTTTCCATATAGTCGCACACTTGCACAAACATTGAGACTCCCCGGAAGATTTTTTTTAGGAATCCTTCCCACATCTAAACCAATAAAATAATCGGCAATTTCTAGAGGTTCAGCAAGGACATAGGGTAAATTTCCTAATTTGGCCAGGATTCCGGGGACAACTTGATTGAGAATATTATTATATTGGCTCTTATTATTTAAAGTCTTCTCATAAATCATTTGAGTTATAACTCCACGATCCAAAAACTTTCTTTTAATCCACGAATATAAACTCCCTTCTTCAGTATTATCAGCATTGCGATCAGATTGGGGAAGAAATACTAAAGCAATATCTACAGGAATTTCTCCTCGAATTAATCGATCAACTGCTTCTTCCAGTCTAGCTCTTTTTTCAGAGCCTTCACCTTCGACAGAAAAATTTATTTGATTCTCTGGTGGCAAAATAGTCTCAAATTTATAAAGTTTTAATCGCTTTTCTAATTGCTCTCTAAAATCTCCCACTCTCAAATTAGCTGGTTTCAGAATAGCTAAACGAATTTTACGAGCAGTATCGACATATTCTCGATGACGTTTATACACACCACCCTTCGATAATCCTTTGAGAATTTCTCTTTTTTCTCCCCTTTCTCCCTTACCAAATAAGATAGGAGTTTGCTCAAGAGAAATAGAAGGAGTCCAAAAGACTTCGGGGTATTCTTGGCTGTTAATACTTCTTTCTCTTAACTGAAAACCAAAGTTATTTAAAGTCTTTTGTGCCTCCTGTTTATATAACTTTAATAGTTCTTGTCGTTCAGCATATAAGATTTTTGTTTCCTTTAATAAGTCTCCATGATTGACTTGAAATAAACTCTCATCCTCATCTGTTACAGAGGGTTTTAAAGCTGCTAATGGATAAATATACTCCTGGGGATTTTTGCCAAATTGTACCGCAACCACTGGTTGCTCCAGATGAGCTTCTTCTAATTTTCTTCGACTCATTGAACCTGTGGCTTTTTTTAATAAATCTTCTCTTCTTTCCCCAATTGTACCCGCTATTCTAATAATTTTAGCTGTCCCATTGGTTTCTATAGTTTTAACCTTTAAACCTACTAATAATTTCGCAGCATCTTGTCTATAGGGGTGATTTTCATAAAATTGTTCTAAATCTCCACTATAGACAATACTACTGTCAACAGTTAAACAAATAGCTGGATTAGTGTCATTGATGATTTCTGCCCAAAAATCAACTTCTCTCCTTACCTGTACTTGGTTTTCACTTATCTGACTATCTTTGGGAAAAACTATTGGATAGGAAAATTTACCAAATATTTTCAGAATTCTAACTGCTAATTGTGCTGTAACTAAAGCTGTTATCTGAAAGTCTTTTAGCCAATAAATAGAATAATAGTGATCGCCAATATCTTCTCGTAAAACCTCTTGAATATCTGATAAAGCTTCTTTCCACTGTTGTGGAGAGGGAAAAAATTTTTCATCTTTAGCTAATACCCAAAAACAATTATCTTCAAAAATAACCACCACATCGGGAAACTTCCGACTGAATTGCCAACTAAAACGATTACCTATTTTTCTAGTAACTTGATAATTAAGCTTAAAACAATTCAAACAAATATTATTGGTAGTCAAGAAACTAATTTCACTCAAAAAAATCGGGAAATTGGCTGTGTTAGCTGCTGTGTAATTCATGATCTAAACCTCCTTATTTGCATAATCACAAATCGATGTAAAAGGACAATAACGACAGGCATAGCCACTTTGGGGCGGGAAAATATGATAAAAATCTTCGTGGTGATCTTTATATTTTTGTAGTTGTTGCTGATGTTTTTTGGACAGGAAAACTAGTTCGATTTTAACTGCTTCCATTGCCTCGGAAGACAGGGATATATTTTCTGAGCTTGTTTGGGTTTCTAAATTGTAAAAAGAAGCGACAATTTTTTCCTGAGGATAAAGGTAACTAGCCGCCAGTAAATAAACATGAGCCTGACGACGATCAAAATTAGATTGACCAGTTTTTAAATCTAAAATATGTATAGTGTCATCAGCTTCTCTAAAAATACAATCAAAGGCAGCGTACAAATTAAACCGATAGTTACCTTGCTCGATAACAATAGGTTCTGGATAACCTTCATCGCCTCTAGATAAATTAATAATCTCTTGATTTAATAAAATTGGTTGTTGATAGTAATTGTTTAAAATTACTAAAACCCTAGCTTGAATTTCTGGCGATTCTTGATTTAATTGCAGGATTTCTGCAACTTGTTCCACCCCATCAAAACTGGATAATCTCGCTGGCTCTTGATGAAACTCAAAAACTCCTCGTTGTGCCAACTTACCAATTTTTTGCGACTGATTATCTTGTGATAGTAATCTTTGAACTTCTGGTTCTTTGTTTCGCGCTTTTTCAAACCCCCGTTTTGTCTGACAATGCCAATTCTCATGGCCCATCGCCGGTTTAAGCGAGCGCCAAAGAAGATAGCTCATCGGAGGATACCAAGGCTTTTTGGGAAACTGGCAGGACACGATTTTTCCCCTCGGTCAGGATAATGCTAGGATGATACGGCAGTGTTTGCTCTAGTGTTGACTAAAATAATCAACGCCAATAAACTAACTCTAGCCTATGTTGACTGAAATAGTCAACCCTTGATATAATTTTTTTTGAGCGATTGAGAGAAAAGCAGTGTCAGAAACATTTGGACAGGTTATCCGCAAAGCTCGTCGAGAGGAGGAATATAGTCAGAGAGAACTAGCTAAGTTGATTGGGGTGGACTATACCTATCTATCAAAGCTAGAAAATGATCATGTGGGTTATCCTCCTAGTCAGCAGGTGATTGAGTCCTTAGCGACTCATTTAAAATTAAATGCTCAAACCTTAGGGGAATTGGCAGGACGAATTAGTTCAGATGATCAAAAAGTCTTCAAAGAATTAGTTCAAAAATATCAACAAATGCCGATTTTATTGCGTCGCATGAAAGACAATCCCAATTTTGCCAAAAAAATTATTTCTGAGGCGACAAAATTAGAACCAGAGGAGTAAATATCTTGGATATTATTAAACCCTATAGTTTTATTCCCAAAACAGTGATTGAAACTCAGGCAGACGATATTCTGAAGAAAGTAAAAGCTCATCGTCGTCGTCCCTTAAAAAATTGCGATCTTGCGGAAGCAGCGGCCGATCATTTTGATTTGGCTATTGAATGGATGGATATAAAGGCAGATAAAGAGGGAGAAATCGCTGCGATGATTATTCCCACAGAAAAGAAAATTATTCTCAATGAAGATGTAAAATTCTTAAAAGATTCTCAAAATTCATCCCTAGCAAAAGAAGGTTTTAAAAATTCGAGTTTAGCTCATGAAATTGGTCATTTTGTCCTTCATATTAATCAAACAGCCGTCTCTAATTTTTTGGATCGAATCAATCAGGGAGATTCCCTAGAGACAATTCAACCTTTTCTGTGTCGTACAGTTGATTCTAGCCAAAGAATTGAATGGCAAGCCCAATATTTTGCCAGTTGTTTACTAATGGCGATGAGTGAGTTAGAGAAAGTCATCAAGGGCCGTGACTTAACTAAATGGGGACATCTGTATGCGATCGCCGACGAGTTGGGAGTAACTATTACTAATCTTAGAAGTCGTTTAGAAAGTCTCCATTGGATTAAAGTCGATAAAAAAGTAATTTATCGGGGCAGTAATTTTCCTAAGAGATAGCTTCAATGTTCGGAGGGAGATTTTGCCCGTATCGAGCGACTTATTTGCTCATAATTTCGGCGGGTTGCGAGTTAGGAATCGGTTCAAAGTTGTGGTCGTCAGCCAGATATTCTGGATAGGTGGAGAATTGGGGTAGTATTTCTAGGGTAAAAGCTTCGGCAGCTTTTGATCGATAGCGATTCGGGTTAATAATTACCGACAAAGTGCGTCGTATTTCCACGTCTTTAATTCGGGTAGCGTGGATCACGCCCATTTGTAGTTCTTTTTCGATCGCTGTCACCGAGACAAAAGCCGCCCCTAAACCGGATTGGACGGCATTTTTAATCGCCTCGATCGAGTTAAGTTCCATCTCCACTTTTAAGCGTTTGGTATCGATCTCGCAACGAGTTAAAACCTTGTCGATGACTTTGCGAATCGTCGATTGGGAATCGAGGGTGATAAATTTTAGTCGATATAAATCCTCTTTTTGAATCATTTCTACCTTAGACAGAGGATGAAAAATCGGCAGGACTAAAGCCAGTTCATCTTCTGCGTAGGGGATAATCCGCAGGGTTTCTTGTAATTCGGCGGGAACTTCCCCCCCGATAATGGCTAAATCCACTTGACCGTTAGCAACGCTCCAAGAGGTGCGACGGGTGGAATGAACTTGTAGCTGTACGGATACTTCTGGATATTTTTGCCGAAACAGACCGATCATGCGGGGAAGAAGATAGGTTCCCGTGGTTTGGGAAGCGCCGACGATTAGGGTTCCCCCTTGCAGATTTTGTAGATCTTCGATCGCCCGACAGGTTTCTTGACAGAGACTGATAATTTTTTCGCCGTAGCTTAAGAGTAGGTGTCCCGCTTCCGTCAATTGGGCTTTCCGACCGCCTCGGTCAAATAACGGCACATTTAGCTGTTTTTCGAGGTTTTGTACCTGAAGACTGATTGCCGGTTGGGATACATACAGGGTATCTGCCGCCCGTTTAAAGCTTCCCTCAGCAGCGATCGCTTTGAGAATTCTCAGTTGGTCTAGGGTGAAAGGAATGTCGGTCATAGAAAGCCTCAAAAACAGCGACAGGAGAAGGGGAGGACAATAGCGACAAATCTTAAGCCAGTGCCGATAAACACACTGAATTGACAGTACCACACCACGGGGATCAATGCTTCAGCTAGTTCCAGTTATCAGTTACCAGTGATCAGTATTCAGGAGTCAGTATTCAGGAGACAGGAGACTCCGAGACAGGGTGATGGGGTGGTCACTGCCTGCGCGTTGCGGGGGGTTTTGGGGTGTTAGGGTTTTAGGGTTTTAGTTGAAATTCCCCCACTTCACCACTTCCCCACTTCCCCACCCCTGACTGATTACTGATCACTGTTTACTGATCACTGAAAAAGGCTGACCCAGCAATTATCGGGTTGACTTTTGTGTACCACTTAATCCTTATTAACCAAGAATCTTAATGATATTTTAAGATTTTTTAACAAACCGCCCCTAGCTGAGATGAACGTATATCCTAGAGGGGAGCGAGTATAGATTCCTATTCCCGTTCGATCGGTCCCTAATTCTCTGGAGATCAGCATTCATGCTTACTTTGCTCCGTTCCCTGCTATTTTCCACCCTATTAAGTTTTGTTGCCCCCGTCCTCCTGGTGGGTTCCATTTTAACTGCTTTATTGGCCACCAGTCACGTCCCCGGCTTTACTTGGGTTTCTCAGACCGGTTTTAGCCAAATCCTGCAATTTTTAACCATTTTCGGCGGCGGTTATCCCCTACAAGGAATGTTCACCATCGCTGTCACCTTTGCTTTTGTTGGCAGTTTATTCGATTTATTTAACTTTTACGTCTATCAAACCAATCGGGGACAGTAACAGGCAAAGGGTGACATTGACTGTCTAGAATGGGAATGAGGTTTTTATGGGATCGAATCGTCTATGCGCCCTATTTTCTACCGTTTTTGGCTACTAACAATCATTTCCCTGCTGCTCACTCTGAGTATCGGGATTATCGATCCCCAACCTAGTTTCGGGCGCTCGTGGATGGATTTACTTTTTCGCGGTGTGCAGGTTATTCAACTTTCGACTATTTCCCCTCAGCAGGAAGTCGCCCTCGGTAGGCAGATTAATCAAGGTTTACTAGAATCAGGTAAGATAAAACTGGCCAAAGATGCCAGAATTAACCAATATGTCCAAGAAATCGGGCAGCGATTAGCGGCAACTAGCGATCGCCCTGATCTTCCCTACACTTTTCAAGTGGTGCGCGACAATAGCATTAACGCCTTCGCTACTATGGGCGGATTTGTCTATTTACACACGGGATTGATTAAAACTGCCAGTAATGAGGCGGAATTAGCCAGTGTGATTGCCCATGAAATTGGCCATATCGTCGGTCGTCATTCTATCACCCAATTACGCAATACTGCCCTCGCCCAAGGACTTCTCAGTGCGGCGGGATTGGACACAAAAACTTGGGTACAATTGGGAGTCAATCTCGCCTATAATCTGCCCAATAGTCGCAAGGATGAATTAGAAGCGGACCGACTGGGTTTAAACAATCTAGCTGAGGCTGGTTATGCCCCCACGGCCATGATCTCCTTTATGGGAAAATTAGCACAACAAGGCGGTTCTACCCCGACAATTCTCAGCACCCATCCTGCCACAGGCGATCGGATTTTGGCACTGCAAAAACAGCTTAATTCGGTTAATAACAAGCAGAATCAAGGTTTAGACGAGGATTATTACCAATTGCAGATTCGTTCTCTCCGCTAATCATATTTTACAATACAATTTCCCGAACCGATAAAAACTCGGCCACCGCTTGATTAAAAGTTTCAGGTTCCCCTAAAAATGCCCAATGATTACCCGGTATTTTTTTAATCTCTAGAGAAGTTAAATACTTTTTATAGGATTGAATTTGCCAAGCAGTGCGATTTAATCCCTGTTGGGGAAGGACTAATAAACTGGGAATATCTAAAGTTTTAGTTAATCCGGCAAACCCCATGACATCCTCAAAAATTTCCCCCCGTGCCGATAAAGTAAATTTACTGCTCCAACTGCCATCAGCTTTTTGTTCGATGGCATTTTTAAACACCTCTTGCTGTAGATTTGACCAACCTTTATATTGTTTTAATTGACGAGCGATCGCTTCTAGGCTCTGATAACTATCAAAGGAACGAGTAATCTTTAAAAAGGGCAAAACCTGATAGAGAATTGGAAAAGTTATCCTAATCCAACCAGGCATTTTATCGATAAAAAAGGGATCGACTAAAATTAAACTCTTAAATACTTCCGGCTGTTGAGTTGCCCAAATTGCCGCTATTTTAGCACTCCAAGAATGACCTAAAATATGTGCTTGTGTCCAACCTAAATGATTAATTAAAGCCCTTAAATCGCCGATATAATCCTGAAAGTGATAACCGGTTGCCGGTTTACCGCTTTCCCCATGTCCCCGCAAATCTGGGGCAACAACTTGATAATTTGAGCTTAAATAATCGCCCAAACTTGACCAAACCAAAGCATGATCCGCCATGCCGTGCAATAATAGTAGAGGCATACCTCGATCGCTCCATTGTAAATAGGAAATTGCCATCGAGTTATTGGTAAAAGTCTGGCGTTGCGGCATAAATTCTCGGCTGATTTTTAATCTATAATTTAAATATCACTTAATAAAACTTCATACAATGGCACTACAATCGCCGCTCACTGGTACTAGCTTAGAACAATTGTCTTGGACATGGCAAGGTCACACCATCCCCTACACCGTGCGGGGAGAAGGACAACCCCTAGTCTTAATTCACGGTTTTGGGGCATCTATCGGTCATTGGCGCAAAAATATCCCGGTTTTAGCGGAAAATGGCTATCAAGTCTATGCCCTAGATCTTTTGGGATTTGGGGGTGCGGATAAGCCCGCTTTAGATTATGGTCTCAACCTTTGGCAGCGGCAAATACAGGACTTTTGCAGGGAAAAAATGGCAAGACCGGCGGTATTTATCGGTAACTCCATCGGGGGACTGATTACCTTAATGCTGATGGCAGAATCTCCCGAAATCACGGCTGGAGGAGTAATTATCAACTGTGCCGGAGGATTAAACCATCGTCCCGAAGAATTAAATTTCCCTTTGCGTTTAATCATGGCTGCCTTTACCGGTTTAGTTAGTTCTCCCGTGACAGGAAAGTTTATTTTTGAACAGGTAAGACAGAAAAATCGCATCCGTAACACCTTAAAACAGGTTTATCGCGACCATACCGCGATTACCGAGGAATTAGTCGAAATCCTCTATCAACCCTCCTGTGATGCGGGTGCGTGGGGAGTGTTTGCATCAGTGTTGACAGCACCCCCCGGACCTTCTCCCCAGGAATTATTACCGCAAATCGATCGCCCTTTATTGGTACTCTGGGGAGAGGATGACCCTTGGACACCGATCGCTGGTTCGGTAATTTACCAAGAAAGAGCTAAAATGGGTGATAATACCCAATTTTATCCGATTGCCAAAGCCGGTCACTGTCCCCACGATGAACATCCCGAAAAAGTTAATCAATTAATTTTGAGTTGGCTGTCGGAAATAGAGAGCTAGTCAGTTATCGGAGAAATCTGCCAATCGGGGCGAAGATTTTTCGCTCCTCGTAGATAGATGTGCTGCATTTCCCCTTGTAGTTTGGGAGTATTAACGTGGAGAATTACGCGAATACACTTGTCCAGACTACCAGCGACCTGCATCTGTTGCACATCGAGGAGGGGGACATTTTGCCAGTGGGGACGTTCGCGAGCGATAGCAGCGGGGAAAATCGCATCTAAATCCTGAGTTGCCGTAAAGATAACACTAACAATATCATCGGGATCGAGACTATTGTGGATTTCGATCGCTTCGAGGAGTTCTGTTACTGCTTCTCGTATAGCTTCAATAGTATTAGCCGTTACCGTCGTCGCTCCCCGAATGGCTCGAACCTTCCACTGCACGATTGTCATCCTCCGCTAATCCTGATGAGTCAATTTTAGGGGTTAACGCGCCCTTTTTCTCGACTTTAATCTGGCCATCAGGGTCGGTATAACCACAATAGTTGTCCGTTAACTTCCAATTCAAATTCTAGACGCTGTAGGGTTGTTTGTAGCCCTAGGGGTATTTGGGAACGATTACCCGTCAGACGACTGAGGAGGGGTTTCGGTTCTTCGATAGTCTGACATTTAGTTTTATCTGGGGGTAATCCTGCCAATTCTAGCGCCCAAAGTCGGGCATCTTCCTCGGTTCCCAGGCGATCGACCACTCCCAATTCTAACGCCTGTTGGCCGGTAAAAATGCGCCCATCGGCAAAACTTTTCACCTGATTGACATCTAAATTTCTCGCTCCGGCGACGGTTTGCAGAAATTGCTGATAACTGGTATCGATCATATCCTGGAGAATTCTTTCTTCTTCATCAGTTAATTCTCGATCGAAGGAGAGAATATCTTTATAAGGGCCTGATTTAATCACTTTAAACGAAACTCCCACCTTATCCAACAATCTTTCCAGATTGTTCCCCCTCAGGATAACACCGATCGAGCCGGTAATCGTGCCGGGGTTAGCCATAATATAATTAGCCCCCATACCGATATAAACGCCACCAGAGGCGGAAATATTGCCAAAACTAGCGATTATTTTCGTGTTTTTTTGTAACCGCTTCAATGCTTCATAAATTTCTTGGGAATCCCCCACGGTTCCCCCGGGGGAGTCAATGCGGAGAAGTAGGGCGGGATATTGCCTTTCTTTGACGATTTCTAGGGCTTTTAAGACTCTTTTGCGGGTATCGGAGGCAATTGCACCTGTAATTTCTATTCGAGCGATTTGTTTGCGGGTTTTCGGTTTAAAAGGCCAGACCATCAGGTTTAAATATCTCTAAAAAAAGGACTCTTTCTAATCTAACGCTTTGATCGTTCCAGGTTAAGCAGACATTATTACATTTTCGGCCAACGCGATCATTGGTGTCAACTGAAGGACATAGCCCCCCAATTTCTTGAGAGAGCGCATCTCTTTCCCTGTGTCGTTTCCTTTCAGCTTTAACTAAGCCAAAAAGTTTAGCTCGCTTGGCTAAATAACTGACCACATCAGGGTTTTCCCCTCTAGTGACTGCTTTAGCCACATAGTATAAACTGGGAAAAACCATCGCCACTGAAATTTTTTCTTTGGGCTGACTAAGAGCCATCGCCACCTGTCCGACTAAAGGATTTAAAACCGGATAAAAAATGAGAGTAGCCAAAATTTGAATTTGTACCCCCTGGCGATGTCCAACCCATAAATAACCTAATTCTAACAATCTCTTGGTTAAGAGAAAAGCCGACTCTATCTGCCATCTTCGACGGTACAAATCACACAATTCTTGAGCAAAAAGCTGCTCAGGAGAGAGAACATTAGTCATAACATTTTCCTAAAGTAATGGCAGATATGCTTAGTTGCCGTCACCACCAAAATCTCTCCCACAAAGGGAGAGGCAGTAAAATGCCTGCCACGAATAAAGAAAAATAGTGTAAAATTTTCATGGCATATAGTTCTCAAAGTCTTCGATAGGATTATCAAAACTGTCAAGCATTTTAACTATTCGTTTTGCGCCTCCATATTGAGGACGCTTAAGCGGCTATCGTGTTATCTATCAGCTTAAAGACAATAGTTGTGTTTTGATGCTCCTCATCTATGCGAAATCTGAACAAACAGACATCCCAGCGCAGCAAATTCGAGATATCATTAATAAATTTGACAATTCCTAGAAGCATTAAGAGATGCCAAAAACAAACCCCCTCAAGATTGAATGAAGGGGCATTTATAGTATTTTTAGAGGTAATTTAGCCTACTTTTGTGGTTTCTTTTTCAGTGGATTGAGAGGGTTTTAGTTGGCAACTGATAATAAAGCCTCTTCTATTGGCTTTGGTAACTCAATAGCATGAAACCGATTCACAGAAAAAGCGTAATCTTCACCACTTTCATCAATAACCCGAATTAGACTGTTTATTTCTGCTGTCTCATCAGGGATAACGCGGTATATTTTGCCCACCTCTAGTGAAGCTTCGTAG
Organism: Microcystis sp. BLCC-F209; assembly: GCF_041928595.1. NCBI lineage: Bacteria > Bacillati > Cyanobacteriota > Cyanophyceae > Chroococcales > Microcystaceae > Microcystis > Microcystis sp. BLCC-F209. The sequence goes on along the minus strand of NZ_JBHFLL010000274.1, from coordinate 1,898 downwards.
CCTTCATTATTGAGACAAACTACGAACTGATTTGTTGGAGATGACTCTATGTTCATGGTCAATCTAGAAACGGTAACTTGAGCTTAAATTCTTTTTTGCCGATGCCATGAGCTTCATACCAATGGACTTCAGCTAACCTTACTATACCATTGGCAAGCTGAACTTGGGCTATGCCCTTTAATTTTCTCCATTTACCTTTGCCATACTGTTTTTGCAACCGTTCCCGATTACGAATTCCTGTTCCTGTGGCAATAATCTCGATATTCGTAATATCGCTGATAATCTCAAAGTCCACGATCGATCAAGCAATCTTAAAGAGTGGCCTTCTATTATAGCATCTATTGCCAAAAAAGAGATATAAAAAAACAAACCCCCCTCAAGATTGATTGAAGGAGTATTGATGGTATTTTTAGAGGCAATTTATCCTATTTTTGTGGTTGCTTTTTCAGTGGATTTAGAGGGTTTTAGTTGGCAACTGATAATAAAGCCTCTTCTATTGGCTTTGGTAACTCAATAGCATAAAACCGATTCTTAATGTGTAAAATGTGTAAGGGGAAGAGACGCAAAAAATAAACCTGCTCAACTGACTAAATGAAGGGGGTTATGATATCATTCCAATAGGAAGGGATAGATAGGGTTATAGCCATGAGTATTGATATCTCCGATGAAATTCTCAGTGCAACACGCATGACTGAAGCTGAGATGAGGCAGGAAATTGCGGTCATGCTCTTTCAAAAAGAGAAGCTCACCCTTGCTCAAGCGAGTCGATTTGCAGGAATGAATCGTATTGCTTTTCAACACCTACTTGCAAGTCGTCAAATTCCGGTACACTACGATGTCGAAGATTTTGAACAGGATATTAAGAACTTGCGGGAGATGGGAAGATTGTGATTGTTGTCAGTGATACATCCCCTATCAACAATCTTGCCGCCATTAATCAACTTCATCTGCTACAACAACTTTACGAAATAGTTTTTATTCCCGAAGCAGTTTATCGAGAATTAACTGAGCCTGATTTTCCGGTAGCAGGTTCAATAGAGGTACAAACCTTAGATTGGATTCAAACTCGAACGGTAACTAACCGCACAGTGATTGAAGCTCTTGCAGATGAACTAGATAAGGGAGAAGCTGAGGCTATTGCTTTAGCACTTGAGTTGGGAGCAGATCAAGTTTTGATTGATGAGCGTCGTGGTCGTAGAATTGCTGCTAGACTTAATCTTCGATACACAGGAATTCTGGGCATTTTAGTTGAGGCGAAGAATCGAGGGTTAATCTCTGAGGTGAAACCCTTGCTAGACGCTTTGATCAATCAAGCAGGATTTTGGGTGGCTGCACCTTTATACAGCAGTGTTTTACAGATTGTTGATGAAGAAAAAAATAAACCCCCTCAAGATTGAATGAAGGGGTATTTATGGTATTTTTAGAAGCCATTTAGCCTACTTTTGTGGTTTCTTTTTCAGTGGATTGGCAGGGTTTTAGTTTCCGCTTCAGGGTTGAAGCTGCGCTAGAGCCGAAGGTGATGATACTCAAACTGTTATTTTTTGTACTGTAGATTTTTTGGTTATTTTTTTAGGATGTCTGAACAATTGACCTTCATTTTGGTAGAAAACTTCATAATCCGGGGCCAGTTCAAGACATAACTGTTTCCATAAACTAATTCCTTCTTGTTTAAAATCCATTTCAGCTTGCTGATTAGGAAAATCTGATAAAGGTGGATAGTCTTGATTTAAAGTCTTATCGTAAGTATCCTGCCATGGGTTTAAACGCTGAATAGTTGCTTGACTTAATGGCAATTCTTCAGGAGCAATGTTATCAATTTCATCTACTCCCCAAAGTGGGTAACTTCCATAATCTGCCCAAAGTTTGATTCTGATTGCCATAACTATCATTCCTGAATA